>CALESS010000313.1 GCA_937907495.1 uncultured Anaerolineaceae bacterium | reverse complement strand
TCAAAAAGAGAGTCACATTCAAGGGAAACAGACCGGGCCGGCTAAAGGATGGAGATCGAGCCGATGCCGGCTTCCACGGTAATCAGCACCCTGTTGGCGGCGGTGGCATAATCCGCTGATTTGTAACCCGCACCTGTCTGCGGAAAGCGATCCAGGTTGATGGTCTTGCCGCTCAAGCCGATATCCATCTTGATGCTGGCGGCGACGCCATCTGGCACACGCAACACCACTTCGGCTGCACCGGCTTCCACATCCACTTTGGTGAAGCCAGCCGCGGCGGGCAGGGTTACTTCCGTACGGCTGGCGCCGGTATTCAACTCCAATTCGGTGATTTGAAGCTCCCGCAGATCGAGGATGCTCTCGCTGGCGCCGCTGGAGAGTTTCAATTCAATGGGGATGGCGCGGCTGAGGTGGATATCCCAGTCCATCCCACCGAAGTTTACGGTCGGCACACCAAAGAAACTGGCTACATCCACCTTGAGCCTGGCTTTGATTTGTCCCTCTGTTCGCAGCACTTTCTGCTCCACCGCGCCCATGAAGGTCCCTTCCAACAGGTTGGTGGTTTCCTGCTGCAACGCATCCAATTGGATGCGCCCAGCGCCATGCTCCAATTTCAGGCGGGCGCGCAGCGCGCCTTCCAACGGGATGTGGATGGTTTGAGTTTCCAGGGTTTCATTTTTGAATAGGAGCGGCCCCACCACAAACCACAATCCCAGCACTACCAGGAAGAGCGGGAAAATAACACTCCACACGGAAACGCGCAGGATGCCGGTGGTATTGAGCAATAAAACCACCCCGCCCAGGACTAAGATCATCCCCCAGAACAGGTTACTTTTTCGCATCAGGTTTTCTCCTCAAGCGTTACACAGAACTTAGGAATTTCGTTTTGGGATGAAGTACAGAATCAGCAGCACCACCCCAGCTCCAATCAGCAACAGCGGCCAGTAGGCGCCCAGCCCGCGGAATCCACCCAGGAAGGAGCCGAAGACCAGGAATAACACCAGCGAAATCACCACTTGCCGGATGCCATCTGCGGCCTTCAATTCTTTCGCACCCAACAGGCTGCCGACCAGGATGCCCAGGCCCACAAAGCCCGGGATGAGCGCCCAAACATAGGCCCATGAACCCCAATCGCCGGTTTGATTCTGATAATACAGAATACCGCCAATCCCCGCCACCACAAAGGCCGGAATGGACATGCCAGGCGCACGCACCACCAGGCCCAGGATGAACAACCCTGCCCCCACGGCGATGATGATGACCGGCCACGAGACCAGCATGGTCAATCCCGGCCAAAGGATCTGCGCCAGGAAAAAGCCCCCCAACAGGATCAGCAAAACCCCAATTGCCAGCGTGTTTCTTTGATTTTCTTTCATTTTTTCCTCCCGGAGGTGATTCCCTCCATGAAATATTATACAAACATTATTAAAAAATACTCATCATTATTAATTACGATTCTTTTCGGGTAAAGTTGCACAAATTGGCTGGCGGGTGGGTATAATAAATGCTACCTCCGGTCAGGCTGCTGACCGGGACATGGAGGCCGGGGAGGGAATGGATGATACGCGTAGGTGACGAACTCCACGATCGCTACACAATTGAAGCTCCCATGGCCAGCGGGGGTATGGCAGCCATTTTTCGCGCCAAGGATTCGCTCAAAGACCGGCAGGTTGCCATCAAAGAACTGCGGATGGATCACCTGCCCGCTGACCCCGCTCCGGCGGAGGTGGAGGGTACCCGCCAGCGTCCGTCTGCCGGCCTCACCCGGCAAGAGGCGCTAAAACAATTCAAGCGTGAAGCCCAGATTTTATGCAAATTACATCACCCCAACCTGCCCGAGGTGGATGATTATTTTGTGTACGAGGATCGCGGCTATATTGTTATGACCCTGATTATTGGCCGCGACCTGTTGGAGGTTTTATCCGCCCACTCACCGCTCGCAGAAAGCCAGCTCCTGGCCTGGCTGCCACAAATCCTCTCTGCACTGGAATATTGCCATCAGCAGAAAATTTTCCACCGAGACCTCAAGCCGGAGAATATCCTGTTGACAGCCGAGGGGCATTTATACATTGTTGATTTCGGTATTGCCAAATCACTTGCCCTGAGCGGGGAAGGGACAACCGTTGGGGCACGCGGCATTACCCCGGGGTATTCCCCGCCGGAACAGTATTCCTCCCTCAACGCAACCGATGCGCGCTCGGATCTCTACGCCCTGGGGGCTACCCTCTATCACCTGCTGACGGGTCTCCTGCCGCCCGAATCCGTGGTTCGCCAGGCGGGCACATTGCTCATCACCCCCCGTTCCTTAAACCCGTTGATTTCCGAGCGGATGGAAAAACTGATCCTGCATTGTATGGAATTGGAGCAATCCCGGCGGCCGTCCTCGGCGGGGGAAATCCAGTCCGACCTGTCCGAATGGTCCACGCCCGCTCCGCAGTCCATCGCCTACCGGGTGACCGCGGCTCCCGGCTCCGCCATCCGGGAATCCATCTCCGCGCCGGTAACGCGCCAACCCGCCGGCGGCCCGGGCAACCCGGCGAGTGCCGCCCGGGCGGGAGAACCTCTCACCCGGGGGGAGTTTAATCCGCAAATGATCAGCCGGCTGAAAGAGATTCCAAACCCGGATGGGGCGATCCGGCACCTGGCATTCGCAGCCAGCGGACGAACGCTGGCAAGCGCGGCTGCCGGGGCAACGATCCTTCGGCTGTGGTCCTTTGAACCTCACGAAAGCGATCAAACCCTGGCAGGATTTTCCAACCCGATTGGCGGCCTGGCCTTCTCCAGGGTTGGCCGCAGCCTGGCTGTCTGCGCAGAGGATGGCAGCATTCTGCTCTGGAATTTGGATCAGCCGGGCCGCGATCCCCGGGCGATCAGCGGGCGGGCAAGCACCTGCCTGGACCTGGATTTCTCCCCCGCTCATTCCCTGCTGGCCTGTGCCGATGCCGATGGCCGGCTGCGGATTTATGATACCCTGGTGGCGGGGGTATTGTTGAAAACCCTCGAACTTCAGCCGCCCCTTCAACCCGGGCGGAAGATCACCTTTTCCCCGGATGGCCGCTGGCTGGCGGCAGGCGGGGGTGGAACGGAAGTGCAGATTTTCGCCGTTGAGGATTGGAAGCCCTTCCGCTCCATTCCCGGCGAGGGCACCCGGCACCTCACCGCGCTGCGGTTTTCTCCGGATGGCGCCTGCCTGGCGGTGGGATACAGCGGCAAGATCCTGATCTGGGATCTGGTGACCTTCAAATGGCTGCGGGTGATTGAGAATGGGCGCGGGGATGTTTCCAGCCTGGCATTTTCACCGGATGGCAGCCTGCTGGCAAGCGGCAACACGGACCATGAGGTTAACCTCTGCAATCCGGCGACAGGCCGCAAATACAGGGGTCTCCCGGGGCATAAATCCGCAGTGACTTGCGTATCTTTCTCCGCCGATGGCTGCCTGCTGGCCAGCGGTTCCACCGATGGTACCATCCGCCTGTGGGGGACCAGGGACTAATCCCTTTCCGAACAACCTGCCCGGCCGGTGGGCCAGGCGAACAAAACGGTTCTACAAGCGCCTTTTTTTGTATAAGCTTGCGCTTTGTAACGTCCCTTCATCAGTGATATGATCAATATAGAAACCTTTAACAGTGATGGTTCGCTGAAAGATGTATTTCGAATCCGGGGCTTTCGCCGCGGGTTGAAAAAGAATTACCGGCGCACAGCGTATGTATTTTGCAGGGCAAGGAGTTGGGAATGGCAAAACGAATAGGGCGCGGGGTTTTGATTTTCCTGGGGGTGCTGCTGCTGTTGGCTTTGATCGTGCCCTTTCTCATCCCGGTTCCGGCCCTGGAAGATACCCGGCCCATCCAGGAACTGGCCGACCCGGACAGTCAATTCATCCAAATCAACGGCCTGGAAGTGCATGTCAAAACCCGCGGCCAGGGCGAACCGGTCTTTGTGCTGCTGCACGGCTTCGGCGCCAGCCTGTACTCCTGGAACCCGGTTCTGGAGGATTTCAGCCAGGCGGGCAGGGTGATCGCTTATGACCGCCCCGCCTTTGGCCTGACCGAGCGCCCCATGAGCTGGGAGGGACAAAACCCGTACAGCCCCCAGGCCCAGGTGGATTTATTGCTCGGCCTGCTGGATCATTTTGGGGTGGAAAAAGCCATCCTGGTCGGGAACTCCGCGGG
Source organism: uncultured Anaerolineaceae bacterium (assembly GCA_937907495.1). Lineage (GTDB taxonomy): Bacteria > Chloroflexota > Anaerolineae > Anaerolineales > Anaerolineaceae > CALESS01. The sequence goes on along the minus strand of CALESS010000313.1, from coordinate 7,806 downwards.
CGGAGCGGTAGCCATGCAGGCTGCCCTGGCCTACCCGCAGCGGATTTCTGCGCTCATCCTGGTGGACCCGGCCGTGTACGGCGGAGGGGGTTCCCCTCGCTGGCTGCAGCCGTTGCTCCGCACCCCGCAGGCCCGGCGGCTGGGGCCGCTGCTGGTGCGCCGCATTCAATCCAGCGGGGTGGAGTTAATTCTCACCGCCTGGCATGACCCGGCGCGCATCCCGCCGGAAACCCTGGCGCTCTATAAAAAGCCGCTGCAAGCCCATAACTGGGACCGGGCGCTGTGGGAATTCACCCTGGCCAGCCAGGACTTGAACCTGGATGAGAAACTCCAGCAATTCAGCCTGCCTGTGCTGGTCATTACCGGCGATGACGACCGCATCATCCCCACCGAAAACAGCATCCGCCTGGCGGGGGAGCTGCCCAACGCCAGCCTGACCGTCATTCCCGCCGCCGGGCATGTGCCGCACGAGGAACAGCCCCAGGCGTTTATGGAGGCGGTAGGGAAATTTCTGAAGCAAATAACGCCCTAATTGGGCAAGCCGTTGGCCAGTATGTTGGAGGCCAAAGATCAATACAATGAAGGTAATTTGAAAGGGAAAAACCCATGCCCAAAGTCAGCCTGAACACCCCGGCTCCAGATTTCACCCTGCAAGATTTCCAGGGGAAAACCGTTCACCTGTCCGATTTCAAAGGCCAGGCCAATGTTTTACTCGTCTTCAACCGCGGGTTTATGTGACCGTTTTGCCAAAAGCACATGGCGCAGTTGCGCCAGGACTATGCAGAATTTGAAAAACGCAACACCCGCATCGTGGTTGTTGGCCCCGAAGATGAGAATTCTTTTGCCACCTACTGGCAGAACAATTCCCTGCCCTTCATTGGCCTGCCCGACCCTAAAGCCAGCGTTCTGAAGCTCTACGGGCAGGAAGTCAACCTGTTTAAGCTCGGGCGTATGCCCGCCCAGGTGATTGTGGACCGGGATGGCAGGGTGCGGTTTGTCCACTATGGACATTCGATGGCGGATATTCCGGAAAATTCGGAAGTGCTGGAACTGTTGGATCAAATCACTCAACCGGTTGGAGGAGCGTAACATGAGCTTTCTACTGATTTTGAAAATTATTGCTGCCGTGGGTACCGCCGGCACCGGTCTGCTGGCGTTAATCAGGCCCACTGCCGTCTATGGCTTCACCGGCCTGCTTGCCGATGGGCCGCGTGGCATTTCGGAGATTCGCTCCATTTTTGGCGGCCTGTTCATCGCCCTGGGGGTGGCCCCCTTCATCTTTGGTGAAACGGCCTACCAGGTGCTGGGGCTGGGTTACCTGGCGATCGCCGCGGTGCGCCTGGTTTCCATCTTCCTGGATCAATCCACGGCTTCATCCAACTGGATCAGCCTGGCGATTGAGGTCGTCTTTGGCGTGATCCTGCTGCTGCGGAGATGAAATGACCGTTCGAATTGTCACCGATAGCACTTGCGATCTGCCAGCCCAGGTGGTGGCCGATCTCGGGATCCGCGTCATCCCGCTTTACATTCACACCGGCAACCGGGACTACCTGGATGGGATTGATATCTCCCGCCAGGAATTTTACGACCGGCTGCCCACCTTTGCGGAACATCCCAGCACGGCTGTTCCTTCGCCGCAAAAATTCCGCGCCGTCTATGATTCCCTGGTGGATGAAGGCGCCAGCGAGGTGCTCTCCATCCACATTTCCACCAGCCTGAGCGCCACGGTCAATGTAGCCCGTACCGCGGCTGCCGAGACCACCTCGGTACCGGTGGAAGTGCTGGACTCGCGCCAGCTTAGCCTGGGCACCGGCCTCCTGGTGGAAAAGGCCGCCCTGCTGGCCGGCGAGGGGAAGACCATCCGCGAAATCCTGCCCATCCTGGAGGCGCAAATTATGCGCACCCACGTCTGGGCGGCGCTGGATACCCTCAAATTCTTGAGGCGCAGCGGCCGGATGAACGCCGTCGTTTCCACCATCGGCGAGGTCTTTCAAATCAAGCCCATCTTGAAGATGTTTGATGGAGTTTCCGGGGTGGAGCGGGTGCGCACGCAGAAGAACGCCATTAAACGCTTGCAGACCATGCTGCAAAGCTATGGCCCGTTTGAGAGGCTGGCCTTCCTGCATTCCAACGCCATGGAACAGGCGCAAGCCTTGAAAGATTCCGTCAGCAGTCTTTTGCCGAAATCCGACACCTGGTTTGAGGTGATCAACCCGGTGCTGGGCGCCCATATCGGCCCCGGTGTGGTGGGTTTTGCCAGCGTAAGCAAAGAATAACAGGAGGCAAGGATGACGTTTTTTGAAATTTATGGCATCAGCCTGGCGGTCATCATGGGATTGATGATCCTGCTCTGGTTGCTGAGCCTGGCGCTGAAAAACGCCAGCATTGTGGACATCTTCTGGGGGAGCGGTTTTGTCATTGCCGCCTGGCTGTATTTTGCCCTCACTCCCGAGGGTTACCTGCCGCGCAAGCTGCTCATCACCGCCCTGGTCACCCTCTGGGGGTTGCGCCTTTCGATCTTCATCTTCCTGCGCAACGCCGGCAAGCCCGAGGATTTCCGCTATCAGAAGTGGCGCAAGGAAAACGGCCCGGCCTGGTGGTGGAGAAGCTTCTTCAAGGTCTTCCTGCTGCAAGGGGTGCTGCTATGGATCATCTCCGTCCCGCTGCTGGCTGCCCAAGTGAAAAGCGGGCCGGCGCAGCTTACCCTGCTGGATTTCCTGGGCGCGGCCCTGTGGCTGGTGGGGTTCTTCTTCGAGGCGGTGGGCGATTACCAGTTGGCACGTTTCAAAGCCAACCCGGCCAACAAAGGCAAGGTGATGGATGGCGGAGTCTGGCGCTACACCCGGCATCCCAATTACTTTGGCGATTCCGCCCAGTGGTGGGGCTATTACCTCGTGGCAGCGGCGGCCGGCGGCTGGTGGAGCATCTACAGCCCCATTTTGATGACCACTCTGCTGCTGCGCGTCTCCGGTGTGGCCCTGCTAGAAAAAACGCTCGAAACCCGGCCCGGATACAAGGATTACATTGAGCGCACCAGCGCCTTTATCCCCTGGCTGCCAAAGCCTAAAAAATCGTAACCTTTACTCCCTGAAAGCAAACGAGCCGGTCTTCAAGTGACCGGCTCGTTTCATTTAACGGATTGCGGCCCAGATCAAGTGGTGAAGTCGTCCGTCTGGCTGAAATCGAAATCTCCGCCGCCGGAAGCCGCCGCCTGTTTGCGCTTGCGGGTCGCGGAAGCCAGCACCAGATGATGATTGACTGGGAAGGCTGGGTGCGCTTTGTCCACTACGGCCACTCAATGTCTGATATCCCGGAAAACAGCGAGTTGTTGAAATTATTGGATCAATTAATACCTGTCAAACCCAATTAATTAGCGGTTTTTTTCATGCAGGTTGAGTAAAAAAATTATCAATTCACAATATAATCGATTTTCACCCAGGTTGCGCCTGCATCATGGGTGATAAAAAGGATTGAACCGCTGAAAGATTCCAACCGGTAATCAAAATCCCGATAGAAATCTGCACTTGTCCAGTCAAGAAATCCAAACCCCGTGGTCTCATCAACAAACTGGATCTGGCTGCCTAGTGGAAGCGGACAATCAGCCATGATTAAGGTCCAATTTAATCCCCCATCGAGGGTTTGAAACATCTGGATGGGTGTAGCAGGATTTGGGTCGCTATTTCCCAGCAGCCAGCCAGTGTTCGCATCTTGGAAGGAAACCGTTCCAATTGACGCCGGCAACCGGTTTGAAGTCCAGGTTTGTCCTGCATCCCGGGTCAGATAAATATACTGTGCAACCGGTAAAGACATCCGATTGGTGGTGTTTGGATAATAAACCAATACATCCAAATTGGTTTCAGTATTCAAATAAATTCTAAGGTTCAGGATCCCGTCTTGATTTGTGAAAAATTGAGGTGCTGAAACGGAAACCAGGTATTCACATCCAGCCCCTTCACACTCAAGCTCGGGGAAATCTCCAGGCGGTGTCAGGGCAACTGGCGCCCATTGAATTCCCCCATCTTGTGTGGAAAATAAATTTCCATCCGAAAACCAGCCGGATGTCTCATTCAAAAAAGTGAAACTACCCAGAAAGGGATAATAACCATTCACCCAAAGCGTAAAGGGGTCAGTGATATGTTGGGAAGAATCATACACAACCTGCCAGTGTATGCCGCCATCGCTGGTTATTAGAAAGTGTACTACTTGGTTTCTCATTCCGGCATCACTTACACCTAAAAGCCAGCCATGATCCGGATCAACGAACATTAATTCATCCGGGTAGAATTGTGGGGATGAAGAATCAAAGTAGGCAGGTTCGCCAGCCAGCCATGAAATACCACCGTCTGCGGTCTTCCAGGCCACAATTTCAGTGGCAGCGGATTGTGAATCGGGCTTTCGTTGTGTGACAATCACTGCCTTCGCTGGATCGATGAAAAAAAATGCCCTCACGTCTGAAATCCCCGTAGTTGCAGGAGGGGTGACATCCTGCCAGGTCAGACCTCCATCCATCGTCCGGATGATCCGGCTGCCCTCCGGGCGGAGGAATGGCCGGGCGTACACTGCCCATCCGATTTTGCTATCCATCATTTTGAGATGAGTGATTTGTTTCTCTTGATTGGCTTGAGTGGATTGAATGGGGGGCGATGTTGGTTGTTGTTCAGTAGGACTTATTTGCTCATGGGTAACAGTATTGCTTGGATTAGGTGTTGGATTATGGATGGCGGTTGGTAGAGGATTTTCCGTTTTACAAGCAGTTAGGGAGAGAATGGCAAAAATAACCATGTAGCGAAGTGAGATAGTTATTAAATCAGATTTATAGAACATTCTTTCGCCTCCCCTAACATTTGGCTAAAGACTTCTTAGCCCAAAATTTTTAATATTCTAATACCCAGAATTCAGAACGGTCAATCATGGTGCTGCTTTCATCAGAAATGGGAACTTTTTCTTTATAAGCATTATAAAGGACAACGGTTTTTATATTTGGAATGTATGCTAACTTGGCGCCATTTGCTACCTGAATAGGCGGGGATTGAACAACCTGTAATTGTGTCCAATCAATTCCATCCCATACCCAAGTATCACTCGCAATTCCTCTTGTAGTTTGACCCCCGAAGAGAACCACAGTTCGTTTCTCTTCATGAAATACCAGGCCAAAATCCATTCGATTTGATGGACTATGATTACTATGTTGTTGGATCCAATTCATTCCATTCCATATCCATGTGTCATCATAGCAACCTCCACCCGCTTCTCCGCCAAACATAAGTAGGTAATCTCTCTCTTGATCATATACCAAATTTGTATTTGATCTTATAGGTGGTGAATCAACCGGAAATTGTTGGCTCCAATTGTAACCATTCCATATCCATGTATCATTAGAGTTATGAAGATATTTTGTTCCGTTATTGACCTTTCCACCAAATAAAATAATCTGCTTTTGGGTTAAATGGCAATCCAAACAGCTATTCATCCGAGGTGGTGGTGAGATTAATGGATCTTGTATCAACCAGTTATTACCGTCAAAAAGCCAAGTGTCTCCCAATAAATGATCATTATTCTTCCCCCCAAAAATTATAATTTTCTGGCTTATTCTATCCCATCCAAAACCCATCCCATACCTTGGAAATGGAGACGAGGAAATTTGAAGCTGGTCCCATTGAATACTATCAAACGACCATGTATCCTCTAAATATCCTGTTAAAGAATTTATGCCTCCGAATAACAATGTTCTTTGGTCGGCAAAATTTGTAAATCCACATCCAATACGACTGGGGGGATTATCGGGAAAAAACACCTGACGCCAATTACCTTTTTGTGTTTCCATAACTTTTGCCTTATCTTAAGCTTACGTTTATTAATACTTTACGGATATGGGTTTGGTGATGAAGGATACGATTCTTCCATATCGGTTGAGCCGATCGAATCTACTGGAATAATATCTCGCCTGATTATTGGAAGATGAAGCACTTGAAGAGGAGAAAACCTTACTTCACCATGTTGCCGGCTAATGTCATAATCTGCACAATCCGGTGCAGGACACTCGGAAGTAAAAAACTGCCAAATTATTGTCTTATATTTTCCAAAAGATACATCTCTCATGGTGTGAAATTTGTTGTTTGCTTCAGTCTTGGCAGTTGTACAGGTTCCACATGGTGAACACAGCAACGTACAAGCATTACCTGCTAACCATACCACATAACTACGTCCAGGATCATAACTTGCATTATTAAACCAGCTCTGCCAAAGATCCAAGCGTGTATAGATCCCAGGATTAAAATGTAAATTTACACCATTTCTTGAATATTCATTTATCCCATCAAGAAAGCCTTCAAGTACAGCATGATTATTTTCATAGTCAACATAATAATTCCCATTACTGTAATATCGCCAACCATCGTAGTAATCTGACAAAGGATCATTGGATGTCCCTTCTTCAATATCGGCAAATATCGTTCTCCCGCCAATTTTTGCTGACCAATAATGGTCATACCAGGCCGAGGCAGCCTTTGTTGCTTGATCGTATCCATATTGATAGGCTGTGCGGGTTCCTCTCCATTTGTAATACGGGCCTTTTAGACACCAATAGGTGTGAGTAAAATAAAAGCCCGCTTTGTCAGCTGCTACGGAATAAAAACTAGAATCGTTATAAATCACTTCACCAACACCTGTTCTGCCTATATAAAAATTCTGTGGAAAATTATAGGCATTGCTTCCTTTTGTGTCTACCGCCCAACTAGTATCTGTTCCATAAAAATAAGGATCTGTCTCAGTAGTTACAAAAACTGATGGAATAAACCTAAAACCCCGAAATTTCCCAATAAAATTAACGAGAATAATTGACCCTGAAACTAGTGTGAATTTTAGGAAGCCCCGCCTATCGAATTTCTCATCATCAGCCATTCAAACCCCTCCTCGTAATTAATCCGAAATTCTTTCACAAGATATAATATTGCAACCGCCAATGAAAGTAACATAAATCACCCCCCCCCCATATGATTTTTGTCACATTACAATATCCTTATTCGAGATAGAAACCTTCTGCGAAAACAAACAACCCGGAAGTCAAGCAGACTTCCGGGTTGTTGATTTTTCAGGGGCGATGGTTTAGAGGTTGAAATCGTCCGTCTGGTTGAAGTCGAAATCCGAGCCGGATGAGGCAGAGGCGGCGGCAACCTTGCGCTTGCGGGCGGCGGAAGCCAGCACCAGGGCCAGGATGACGCCCACCACGACCACACCCACCCCGCCCAGCGTCCAGGGGAACCAGGCGGCCCCGCTAAGTCTGGTTGGGATGAGCGGCTTGCGGTATTCAGCTTTCAGCTCAAGCGCCGGGTTGGCGCTGGCTACCATGGACATCGGATAGCTCCACAGGATGCCATCCACATTTTCAGATTGCGTTCCATTGGTGGAAATCACATTCGGCAGATGCAGCGTGACCTGCCAGGTGGCATTTTTCATTGCCGAGGCTTTGGCTGCCTCGTAGGCGCGCTTCAAAATCTCGCTGGTAGCGGTAATACTCTCCGCTCCGGTGTTATAGACCAGCCTCTGCGAGTACACCAGGCTGCCATTTTCCAGTTCCCCCAGTTGGATATCCAACAGATCATTGTGGGTGGTTTCTAGGAGTGCTTTAAAGTCCACCACCTCGAAGGTGGTCGTGTAAAAGTGGTTGGTTCCATCGCCATAATCCTGGAAGGTGTAGTTTTGGACATAGGGATTGGCACCAAAATCCTGGTCGGCCTGGGTACGGGGATTGAGCGAAGTGCCGATGGTGCTATCCACCGCCTGGGCGGCGGTCATCAATGCCTCGGA
>CALESS010000312.1 GCA_937907495.1 uncultured Anaerolineaceae bacterium | reverse complement strand
GAAATCAAGGAACTCCGCCTGATTATCAAGGCGGATGTCCAGGGCTCTCTCGAACCCATCGTCAACTCTCTCAACGACCTCACCAAGACCGAAATCGCGGTCAATATCCTGCACGCCGGAACCGGCAACATCACCGAGAGCGATGTCATGCTGGCGGCAGCCTCCAAGGCATTCATTGTGGGCTTCAACGTTCAGGCAGATACAGCCGCCCGCCGCCTTGCCGAGAGCGAAGGTGTCAGTATCCGCATGTACGAAATCATCTATCGCCTGACCGAAGATATTGAAAAAGCCTTAACCGGCATGCTGGAGCCTGAATTCAAAGAAAACCACCTCGCCAAAGCCGAGGTTCTCGCTGTCTTCCAAATTTCCAAACTCGGAAACATTGCCGGCTGCCGGGTGCGGGAAGGCGAAGTCCGGCGCTCCCATCGCGTCCGCGTCATCCGCAACGGACAAAGTATTTTCGAGGGAGAAATCTCCTCCCTCAAGCACGAAAAAGATGATGTGCGCGAAGTGCGGCAGGGTTTGGATTGTGGAATTGGCCTCAAAGGCTTCAATGATTTCCAGCCCGGTGATATTCTCGATTGCTTCATCATCGAGCGCAACGGATAACAGGAGGTAACGATGCCTTCAAAATTACGTCTGGATCGGATCGCAGACCGCATCCGGGAAGACCTTTCTGAAATGATTGTCATGCGGGTCAACGATCCCCGCCTTTCTGGTGTATTCATCACCGGGGTGAAGGTGGACCGCGAATTATCCTATGCTGAAATCTTCGTTTCTGCCATCGAAGGCCAGGAGCGGGCAAAAGAGGTGCTGGCGGCTTTGGAACATGCCAGCGGCTTTTTGCGCCACGCCCTTGCCCAAATGATTGAACTTCGAGTATTTCCCCGCCTTCGCTTCCATTGGGATCCCACCCCGGAGCGGGCGGACCGGATTGAGCGCGTTTTGGCTTCATTGCGAAGCGAAACCCCCGCCGTCTCAACGGATGAGGAAGTGACACCCCCTGCGGAGGAAATGGACGAAGAAATTGACAGTGAAGAGGATCTGGCCGGGGAATGAACCAGGCACCTGATGAGCTCATCCGGCAGTTCTTTGCCAGTCACCAGCAATATGTCATCATCTCGCACATCCGGCCCGATGGCGATGCTGTCGGCTCTCTGCTGGGCCTCGGCATGGCGCTTCAGAATACCGGAAAGGATGTTCAATTTGTCCTCAACGATGGCGTTCCACTCAGCTTTCGGCACTTACCCGGTCACGAACTGATCTCCCGCCGAATCAAGGGCGAGTTTGATGCCGCCATCGTGGTGGATTGCTCTGATCTCAATCGAACGGGCGGCATCCTGGGGGAACGCGCTCCCGATCTCAATATTGATCACCACATCACCAACCTCGAATTTGCTCGTCTGAACGTCGTCCACCCCGAGTCAGAGGCCACTTGCGGCATTCTGGCAGAGAAGATGGAAGACTGGGGGCTGACGATTACCCAGCCCGTTGCCCGTGCCTTGCTGACGGGCCTGGTCAGCGATACGATCGGCTTCCGTACTCCGAACGTCACGGCTCACACCTTGCGCCTGGCAGCAAAATTGATGGATCACGGTGCGAACCTTTCGGAGCTATATAACCGGGCGCTCATTCGCCGTTCCTTCGAGTCGGTACTCTACTGGGGGCAGTGCCTGGTGCGCTTACAACGGGATAACCGTATCACCTGGGGTACTCTCACCCTGCAAGACCGCGCCGTTGCCGGCTATAACGGCAATGATGACGCAGATTTGATCAACATTCTTTCTGCAATAGACGAGACGGATGTGGCTGTCATCTTCGTGGAACAGCGGGATAACAAGGTCAAGGTAAGCTGGCGCGCCCAGCCCGGCCTGGATATTTCAAAAATCGCCCTGGGGTTTGGCGGTGGCGGGCATCCCGCCGCGGCCGGGGCCGAAATCCCCGGCTCCCTCGATGAAGTCAAATCCAAAGTTCTTCAAGCCACCCGGGCTCACCTTGCCTTGCAAAAAAGCCTGAATGGTGCGCCTAAGAACAACGCATAATTTACTCGCCCGTTATTTATAAACCCATAGATTTTAAACATGTTCACATATTTCTCATGTATTTCTTGCAAGATTTGGTAAAATTAATACACGTATGGGAAAAATATAAAAAGGAACAGGGGAGAAATATGGAAGATAATTTTGATGTTAAGAATGCTATTTCCGGCGTTTTGGTGGTGGATAAGCCCATTGGGTTAACCTCCCATGATGTCGTTCAAATCATCCGCCGTGGCACCAACATCCGGCGGGCCGGGCATACCGGCACGCTCGATCCCCGCGCTTCTGGCGTTTTGGTGGTCCTATTGGGGCCGGCTGTTCGTCTCAGTGAATACGTTTCCGCCTCGGATAAACGTTACCAGGCCATCATCCGCCTGGGTGCCACCACGGATACCTACGATGCCGATGGCACCATCACCGCCTCCTCTCCCGTCAACATTACAGAAGAGCAGTTTGAGAACACGCTCAAACAATTTGTCGGAGAGATCGAGCAAACACCACCACCCTTCTCTGCCATCAAAGTCAAAGGCAAACGAGCCTACGAAATGGCCCGCGAAGGGGAAGAGGTGGACCTTGCCCCCCGCAAAATAAACGTATATAACCTGGAACTGCTGGAATGGGCACCCCCGGAAGCCGTCATTGATGTCTATTGCTCCAGCGGCACGTATGTGCGTTCGTTGGCCAACGACCTGGGCGAAGCCCTGGGTTGCGGCGCTCACCTGGTGGGTCTGCGGCGCACCAAGAGCGGCCGCTTCACGCTGCGGGATGCCATACCCATGCGCAAATTGCGTGAAGGCTTTGAAGCCGGCAACTGGTATCAATTCCTCATCCCCGCCGCCGAAGCTCTTTCCGATTGGCCGGTGGTGGAAGTGACCCACGACCAGGTGGATGCCCTCCGCCATGGAAACCGTATTCCGGCCGAACCCGGCAGCCCGGAGCGAGGCCGCGGCATTTCCGAAGCCGGTGAACTCGTCGCCCTGCTGGAATTCAACGCCGAAACCCAGGAATGGCAGCCCAAAAAGGTATTCTTCTCCTGAGCGGTTCGCCAAACCATGCAACATCTTTCCTCATTGAAGGACCTTAAAGCCAGAGACGCCTGGGTCACAATTGGCTCATTCGATGGTGTCCACCTTGGACATCAGTGCATCATCCGCACCATGGTCGCCGGCGCGCGTCAACAACACGCTCCGGCGTATGTCATCACCTTTCACCCGCATCCAGCCGTCTTCTTGCGCAACCTGCAGGAAGCCTATTACCTTACCTCTCCCCAAGAACGCGCCGATCTCATTTCTGCATTGGGCGTGGATGGCGTGATAACCCTGCCGTTCACCTCCCAGCTCGCCAACCAGACCGCCCGCCAGTTCATAGCCGAGTTGGTGGAGGAAACCCGCTTACAGCAGCTATGGGTCGGTTACGATTTCGCTCTCGGGCGCGGCCGCCAGGGGACGGTGGATGTTCTGCGGGATTTGGGGCATGAATTTGGCTATCAACTGCGGGCATTGCAACCCGTCGAAATGAACGGGCAAATTATCTCCTCAAGTCTCATCCGCCAGTGGGTCGCTGAAGGTAGTATGAAAAAGGTGGCAACTGCTCTCGGTCGCTGGTATTCAGTCACCGGGCAGGTGATCCATGGAGACGGCCGCGGTCGCCACATCGGTATTCCCACTGCCAATCTTCAGGTCTGGCCGGAAAAGCGACTGCCAGCGCCGGGTGTCTATGCTGCCTGGGCATGGGTTAACCACCATCGGATGCCATCCGTCTTGAACCTGGGCTTTCGCCCGACCTTCGAGAATGGCATCACCGAACCCCGCCTGGAGGTACATATTCTCGATTTTTCTGCCGACCTTTACGGACAACAACTGCGCCTGGAAATCGTCAATCAGTTACGGCTCGAGCGCAAGTTTCCCTCGGTCGAAGCCTTGTTAACCCAAATCCAACAGGATATCCAATCTGCGCGGGAGGTATTGGCCCATGTCCCCTGAGCGAAAGATCTACCTGCTCGATCCCCAGCACATCCCCCCGGAAACCATTGCCGTCACCTTCGCCAAAACCAGTCGTTCACCGCTTTCCTTTCGAGAAATCGCCGCTGAATTGACGGATGAAAAAAGCTCAGAATTCCACGAGAAGTGGGTTGTGGGCTATGGTCATGCCTCGGTCGCCGAACATGCTGTGTTACACATCGCAGTGGAGAATATCTCCCGGCTGGCTGTGGAATGCCTGGAGTCCAACCGCCTGGCCTCCTACACAGAAAAATCCACCCGCTACCAAAAATGGGGTACGGAGGATTTCTACATCCCCGGCGAAATTCGCGATTCGCTTTTCCTGGAAGATTACCTTTCAACAGTTCATCAACTCCTCCAAAGTTACCAGCAATCCCTGCCCCTCATCAAGGCCGTCATCGCCGGGGATTCTCCCCGCAAGCCGGATGAAAGTGAAGCCGCCTGGGAGCGGCGTATTCGCTCGGATTACATTGACGTTTGCCGTTACTACCTCCCGGCGGCGTGCCTGGCAAATGTGGGCATCACCATCAACGCCCGGGCGCTTGAGCATGCCCTCACCAAGATGCTTTCCCACCCGCTGGCGGAAGTCCGCTGCGCAGGTGAAGAAATCAAGGCTGCTGCCAGTGCTGTTGTACCCACCCTGTTGAAATATGCAGAACCTTCGGCCTACCTTCAAACCGCCCGGTTGGAATTGGAGAGGTGGTGTTCGCAAATCCCCTCCTCCCCCTCCCATGAGGATTGGTGCACCTGCCAGTGGATGGACCCTCAACTGGAAATCCGCCTGCTGGCTGGCTTACTCTTCCCGCATGCTCCTGCAACCTATGGCTATTCGCAACTTTTGGAGTATGTTTCCACCCTTGCCACAGCCGAACGCCTTGCTTTGGCAGAGGCAGCGTTGGGCAGCCTGGGAAAATACGATATCCCCGCCCGCGAGCTGGAGCATTCTTCCTTCACCTTTGAAATC
>CALESS010000311.1 GCA_937907495.1 uncultured Anaerolineaceae bacterium | reverse complement strand
ATCTCCGGCATGGTAGCCAGGGTTATTTGCAGTGGTTGCCAGATCCAGGTCGTTGACCCCAGCCGGCCGCCCTGGGTGGATATGGCCTGAAAATACTTGAAAGCATTCAATGGATTGGAGTAGAGGAATGGCCAGGATAGAAAATATGTGAGAAGAGCCGTGCCGATCATCACCAAGTAGTGGAAGAAAGTTTTACGTAAATGAGCCCATATTTCCCGTAAACGGATTGGCCAGGCCCCCAGGATCAGCATAAAGGGCAGAAACAAGGCGTTGGCTTTCACGCCTAAGGCAGCCCCGCCTGCAATTCCGGCCAGTACAGCCCACTTCCAGTCTGCTCTTTGGAACCATTTCCAATACGCCATCAGGGTCAACCCAAAGCACACCATTTCCGGGATATCTTTTTGATTGAAATGCATATCTCCCCACAGCCGGGGAAAAACAACCAGAAGACAGACCGAAAAAAAAGCGACTGTTTTACCAACGGCCTGGGCTGCAAAGAAATAAAAAAGAATAAGAAAGATGGAAAGTAAAAGAAGGGAAAACAGGTGAAAGCCATCCACGGGATCCAACCAACCCAGGGTGTAGGAAAACAAATACATGGAGGCTGCAGAAGGAATATCCGCCGCAGCCGGGAAAATTTCCGGATTGTTCCGCCAGGTGGAAGGAAACAGGTTCAATGCATGCTCTGAATGCATGGGCAATTCTGCTTTGAAATCCAGGAATTTTTCCTGAAAAGTGAAAAGGTAATGCAAATAGCGTTCGCCAAAGAAGAAATTTCCCAATCCTTCATCCCAAGACATTCCATAGAATCGCAAGGTTGCCACCCCGCTGACAAAAAAAAGCAGGATGAACAGGATAGCCAGAACATCTACCAGGCGAATATTATTTTTTGAGAGCCATTTTATCATGAGAGGATGGTTCAACCTGTTGAGATAACCGCATTCATCATAAGTTCTCTGGTATGAATTCTACCAAACATTCGCTTACTTCCGTTTGTTTTGTGAATGTTCTAGAGCTGGTAAAAAGGTGGTTAAATGTTTTTCTGAGTTATTCAAAATCCCGTTTCTCCATGGCCCCCATAGAGGCGACCGGCCGGCCACCCATACATCCCCAACACCCATAACCCCGGTCGCCCCTACCATTGCATTCATTAACGATATTTTCAAAATTTCTTTTCTCTGTGGCTCTGCGCCTCTGTGGTTAAGAGTTTCTCTGTGGCCTTGGTAGGGTCGGTCCGCCGGTCGCCCCGACGAAAGAACCTACTCTTAAATAATATATGCCCCATGCTGCGCGAGGGACTCGAATAACACCCCCCTTGTGGGGGCTCTCAACCTACTCTTAAATAATAAATGCCCCAGGAGGGACTCGAACTCTCAACCTAAGCGTTAGGAGTGCTTTGCTCTATCCTATTGAGCTACTGGGGCGCGCCCCCATTATAGCATGAACATTTAAATAAAAAAACATGAGCAGCCCAGGGTATTTCTTGAACTTCCATGCCGCCGGAACGCACCTACCGCCTTAGGCAAATCATAACCCTTGCGTTTGCTATTCCTTGCGGCTACCGGGGGGTTCCACCGAACCCCTGTAAGTGGCCGTTCATGCCACCGGAAACTGACCATCGGTATGACTGTACGTCTTTGCCTCTTGTCTATCCAGTGGGCTGCTCATGCACATACATCATAGCAAATTTCGCACCCCCTTACATTAAAACTACCCTCCGATTTTCTCATGGAAGGCCGGCGAGGCGGCGAATTCGCGCAACTGGTTGATGCGCTTGATGACCAGCGGATGGCTTTGCAGGGTTTCTGCCAGCAAACCACCCAGGTTGTCATCTTCCCGGTCTATCGCCGCCAGGGCCTGGTCCAACTGCTCCTGCGAGCGAATTGGCCCCGCCACCAGCTTAACGAGGGCTGTAATCGCCTTGGAGAGACTGCCGCAGGCCAGCAGCCCGGCCCGATCGGCGGAGTATTCGCAGGCCCGGTTCCAACTGCGGAAGGCCAGGCTAAAGATCACCGCCGCGGCCAGCGGCAAGGGCACACCGCCCAGTCCGCCCAGCAGGCTGTTCAGCCAGGTATGTCCAAGCGCCACGTGGCCCAACTCATGCCCGATGACAAAGCGAAGCTCATCGGCATCCAAAATCTCCAGCAGGGAGCTATAAACAACGACAATGTTGGGCTGGGTGAGACCAAAAGTATAGGCGTTACGCTCCTGGCTGGGGATGACATAGGTCTGAATCTGGCCTGGCTGAAGCGTACGCTGGCATTCCTGCACCAGGGAGGCAAGCTGGGGAGCGCGTTCAGGGGTCACCGGCACACCGCGCCGCATCAGTTGTTGCAGGTGAGAGCGGTTGACAAAGTAACCATACAGCACGAACCCGCCAAACAGCAGGGGCACCAGGCACAGGGTGGGCAGGGCGGTAACCACCACCACCCCGCCGATCAGAAAGAGGGTGATGCCGAGGATCCAACCTTCGCTGGGATAACGGTAGGCGGAAGGGCGCATGGAATCGTTCCTTTAGTTCAAGGATAGCATGAAAACTTCAAACCGGTGGTCAGAAATGGAACAGGTATAATAAAAGCATGCCCACTCGCCGCCGTGTTCTAGCCATATTACCAGGTTTTATCCCTTCCACATTTATGAATGTCATTAAGCCGTTCCTGATGCTGGAAAAATCTGGCGAGGTGGATTTCCGTGTCAACCTGGAAGCGTACCTGGGGCTGGAGGAATTGGACTGGCCAGAGATGGTGGTGTTCTGCCGTAATACCGAGCCGATCTTCGCCCCCATCCTGGAGGCGGTGATTCAACGCGGAATCCCTTACATCTACGATCTGGACGACAACCTGTTTGAAATTCCGCTCGATACTGATCTCGGCAAATATCACCGCGCCCCGGCGCGCTTGCAGTTACTTACCCGCTACCTCAGCCAGGCCAGTCGGGTGCGTGTATATTCCCGCCCATTGGCGGAACGGGCAAAGCAGATCAACCCGGCCACTGTTCAGGTGGATGCAGCGGTGGATTGGAGCAACATCCGGTCACCCCGGCGCTCGGCCAGCGGTCCCCTCCAGATCGTTTATGCCACCAGCCGGGAGGAAGACCCGCTGGCGCAGATATTCCTTCCGGCCCTCACAAGCTTGCTGGCGCAATTTCCCGGTCAGGTGGAGATGAACTTTTGGGGTGTTCTGCCACCGGAACTGGCAAATCATCCCGGGGTGCACCACCTGCGGCCGGTGCGAAATTATGATGAGTTTATGCAGCGTTTTTCTGCTATGGGCTTTGATATCGGCCTGGCCCCCATGCTGGATGATGAATTTCACCGCTCCAAAACCA
>CALESS010000310.1 GCA_937907495.1 uncultured Anaerolineaceae bacterium | reverse complement strand
ATACATCTAAAATGGCGGGCTGGGTGGGGTGTACCACGAGCGGCACACTGCCATCCCGCAGGCTTTGCACCTGGGCGGTAATCAATGCCAGCGTAGCGGGCAGATCCAATTGGCGGCCCGCCTGCCCGGGGCGCACATCCACCTCGGTGCCATTCAGGCTAAGGCTGGCTTCCACCACGGGGGTATCCACCTGCTGGGCCAGGGCGGTGAGGTACGAAAAAGCAGCCCGCTGGTCAAAGACCAGCACGGGGGCGAGGTCCACGCCTTCGCGCCAGGCGCGGAATTGCTGGGAGAGACGGTCGCCAAAAGTGCCGCTGCGGCCTACTTCCAGGGCGGTGGTGGCGGTGGATTCGGGGTCCAGGTACAGGCCCAGGTCAGCCGGGGAGGCCATCCAGGCCTTATCGCCATCCACCAGCAGCAGACGGCCGGTCTGTGGGTAACTGAACTCCGCCTGGGCCAAAGCGGCGGCCTCAGCAGGTTTCAGACCGCTCACATCCAGCCCGGCCACCCGCACACCGGGGAAGACTTTGCCAGCATAGCGCACCTGGTAGCCAACGATCCCGCCGATCAGCAGGATGACGAACAGCAGCAAGCCAAACACCAGCGAGAGCAGAATCTGCCCGGCCAATGCCCGGCTGCGGGGAAGGGAATACGTAGAGGTACTCATGAGCCAATTATACGTCCTTATGCAAATAGGACAAGTTTTGGGTGAAAAAAGTTCCCCGGATAATAACGAAAAAACTCGTTCGGGGTTGGAATCCTTATACAACTGGGATAAACCTCCGACTGTAAAAATGTCCTGGGATATAATCTTATTTAAATCAACCGACCTTTAAAGTTAGGAAATTCACCTCATGTCCACCGCCCCTCCCGCCCCGGCCAACGTCCTCGAGCCTTTAAGCATCGAACGCATTCGCAGCCTTTGGTCAAAGACTTATAATCCCTTCGGCAAGCCCGATTGGTCACACATTTTCCCCTACTATCACGAGAATATCGTCTTTGAAGACAGCATCCAACGAATTGAGGGCATTGAAGAATTCACGCGAATGTGCAACCGGCTCACCAAGCGCTGTGAACAATTGAACATGGAAATTCAATCCATCGTCATGGATGCGAATATTGTTTTCTTCCAATGGAAGATGGTGATGAGCTTCAAGAAATACCCCAGCACCCCCCTGTACGGTTGCTCCAAATTAACCCTGGGCGAAGATCACCGCATCATTCACCAGCGGGATTACTTTGATATGTGGGGAGATATTTTTAACAATATCCCCTGGTTCCATCGCATGTATCGCAAATTTCTACACAACAAATTTGGTTAACAGGATCATCGCGGCATGAAATTACCGGAGGAACTTCAATTTATTGCCAATGCCCGCATGGTGCAAAAAACCACCCCCGCCCGCCTGGATGGAAAGGTTTGCGTCATCACCGGCGCAACCTCCGGGGTGGGTTACCAGACCGTGAAACGCCTGGCGCGCGGGGGAGCGCGCCTCGTCATGGTCTGCCGCAACAAGCAAAAAGCAGAGAAGGTGCACCAGGAGCTTGCTGAAGAATTCCAGGTGGAATTGGATTGCATCCATGCAGATTTCTCCCGCTTTTCCGAAGTGCGCAAGGCCGCCGCTGAAATCTTGGAGAAACACCCGCGCATTGACCTGCTGATCAACAATGCCGGCGTCCACTACACCCACCGCACCCTCAATGAGAACGGCATCGAGATTGTCTTCGCCGTGAATCACCTGGCTTCCTTTCTTTTTACCCGGTTGCTCCTCCCCCGCCTGCGGGAGAGCGCCCCCGCCCGCATCATCCAGGTCAATTCCCAGGGGCACCGCTTTGGCGGCCTGAATCTGGCAGATCTCAACTGGGAAAAACGCCTCTACCACGGCCTGCGCTCTTACGGAGCTTCCAAGGTTGCCCAACTGTTGACGGTCTGGGATTTTGCCGATCAGCTCCAGGGTTCCGGGGTGACCATCAATGCCATGCATCCGGGTGAAGTGAGAACCAATATCGGCATGAATAACGGCCTGTTGTACCGCCTTTATCAGCATTACCTGTTGCGGTGGTTCCTCAAAGATCCGGTCATTTCGGGAGAGGCGATTTATTACCTGGCTGCAGCCCCGGAGATGAGCGAAATCAGCGGCCGGTTCTTTAACCTCACCATTGATGAAAAACCAGCTTCCCATGCCCTCGATCGCACCCTTGGCGAGCGGGTGTGGGCCCTCAGCGAAGAGCTTACCGGGCTTTCAAAGCCAGGTTTATCCCACAATCTGGAGGCAATATGATGTATGATGCGATTGTCGTCGGCAGTGGAGCAGCGGGGTTAACCGCGGCAGCATTTCTCGCCAAAGCGGGCAAATCGGTTCTAGTTTGCGAAAAAGAACCTGCCTGTGGCGGCCTGGTCAACTCCTTTGAGCGGGATGGTTTCATCTACGATGGCGGCATCCGCGCCCTGGAGAATTCCGGTGTACTCTTCCCCATGCTGCGTGCCCTCGGTTTGGATGTGGAATTTGTCCCGAATCCCATCACCCTCGGCCTCGAAGAGCGCGTGATTCGGGTGGATTCTGAAGCCAGCCTGGGGGAGTATCAAAGCCTGCTGAATGACAAGTATCCCGAAAACAAGGCCGAGATAGCGGCTATCATCGCTCAAATGCAGAAAATCATGCATTATATGAATGTGCAGTACGGGATTGATAATCCCGTTTTCCTGGATTTCAAGAAAGATCGGGCCTATATGGCCCGGGAGATTCTTCCGTGGATGGTAAAGTATGTTTTTACCGCTCCCAAGATCGCCGCATTAAACGAACCCGTGGTAGATTTCCTGAAACACTTTACCAGCAGCCAGCACCTTTTGGATATCATCACCCAGCATTTCTTCCGCAAGACCCCTGCTTTCTTCGCCCTCAGTTACCTCAAGCTCTACCTGGATTACAACTACCCCCGCGGCGGTACGGGCGTGTTTGTGAAAAAATTGGTTTCTTTTATCGAAGCGCACGGCGGGAAAATCCTCAACAACACCCAAATCAACGCCGTGGATGCCGTGAAACAGACCATCACCGATGCACAGGGGAACACCCATGCCTACCGCCGCCTGATCTGGGCTGCTGATCTCAAAACACTCTACCGCATCCTCAACCTGCAAAATTTTGCCGATCCCAAAGTGGGCCGGGCCATCCAGGCCCGCCAGGCGGAAGTCTCCGATAAATCCGGCAACGACTCGGTCTACACCCTCTTCCTGGGTTCCAACCTTCCCCCGGAGTATTTCGCCAATATCGCCAGCGGACATTTCTTTTATACCCCCAGCCGCGCCGGCCAATCGCAGGCAGGGGAAATCCCTGCTGCCGCCGCCGGGCGGGAGGAAATTGAACGCTGGCTGCAAGAATTTTTGGCCCTCACCACCTACGAGATTTCCATCCCAGTCCTGCGGGATGCCACCCTTGCCCCGCCCGGAAAATCCGGGCTGGTCATCAGTGTGCTGTTCGACTACGGTTTGACGAAAAGAATCGAGCAGATGGGCTGGTACGAGGAATTCAAAGCCCTGTGTGATTCGAGCATTCTCACCACCCTGGATGCCTCCATCTATCCGGGGATCAAGGATGACATCTTCCATCAGTTTTCCTCCACCCCGCTCACCATGGAGAAACTCTCCGGCAATGCAGAGGGCGCCATCACGGGTTGGTCTTTCACCAATGACTCCATCCCGGCCGAATCCCGCATTCCCAAGATCATGAATGCCATCACCACACCCATTCCCGGGGTGTTCCAGGCCGGGCAGTGGACCTACAGCCCCTCCGGTTTGCCCATCTCGCTCATCACCGGCAAGATCGCCGCTGACCGGGTCATCAAAGAGTTGCGCTCCTGAGGAAGGGGGAAGGATGCCCAGTTTTCAAGCCCGCCTGATCGAGAAAATCCTCCAATGGCAGGCGTATGGCTGGGCCAAAGGATCCATTCCGCAGCAGCGTGCCCGCCAGGAAAAACGCGCCCGCTTTATCAAACTTCCGCCGCAGGTCCATTGGCAGGAAATGGTCATGGGCGGGGTTGCGGGCGAACTCCTTCAACCTGCTGAGCAAAAAGACGGGCTGATTCTTTACTTGCACGGGGGGGCATACGCCCTCGGTTCCAGCCGCGTCCACCGGGAGTTTATCTCCCGCCTGGCAGCCGCCTGCCAGCGCAGCGTGCTGGCCCTCAATTATCGGCTGGCTCCCGAACATCCCTTCCCGGCGGCCTTGCAAGATGCCCTGGCAGCCTATGGCGGCTTGCGCCAGCAGGGCGCACAGCCGGCCAAAATCGTCATCGGCGGGGATTCCGCTGGCGGCGGCCTGGCCCTTGCCACCTTGCTTGCCCTGCGCGCAGCCGGGGAAGAACTACCGGCCTGCGCCTTTTGCCTCTCGCCCTGGGTCAACCTGTCCGCTACTCCCTCGCCGGCCCACCCCATCCCCGATCCGCTGCTAACCCCCGACTTGCTGGCAGCGTATGCGCGGCTGTATGCGCAAGCTGCCGACCCCTGCAACCCGCTCATTTCCCCGATCTTTGCTGATTTGTCCGGTCTGCCGCCGCTGCTCATCCAGGTGGGCACGCATGAAATTTTGCTGCCCCAGGTGACCCAACTCCACGAAAACGCCCGCCGGGCGGGGGTGGATGTAACCCTGGAACAATGGGAGGGCCTGTTCCATGTCTTTCAAATTGTCCCCTACCTGCCGGAGGGCGAACGCAGCCTGCGGCAGATTGCGGAGTTTGTCGAGGGCAAGCTGGCCGGCGCATAAGGCAGCCTCTAGGTTCGGCAGGTGATCGCACCTCTTACAATCCCGAGCGTTTCATTCTTTGGTCGCCGGTGCTCGCAGGGCGCTCCCATGCTATAATCCAAAAATGAGGAAAATGTGGACGGTTCTCAGCGGGTTGGCGGTGCTGACGCTGGCGGGCTGCAGCCTGCTGCGGCCAGCGCCCAGCCCCACACCCTTCCCTGCCACACCCACCCTCTCCGCCACGCCGACCCTGCCGCTGGCGCCGACCGCCACCCCCACCATCACCCCGACCCTGACGCCCGACCCGGCCCGGCCCTGGGGGCGGTTTGACCGCCCCAGCCTGCCTTCCGTCACGCAGATCCCTTATCCGGCGGATTGGCTGTCATTCCCGCAGGAAATCCGCGTGCTGGCCCTGCTCGGTACGGACCGCCCGGCGCCTTTTATCAGCCGTACGGACTTGATCACCCTGATCATCTATCATCCCCGGCTGGCCAAGGCTGCCCTCATCTCGCTGCCGCCGGATTTGCTGGTTTATATTCCTGGTTACACCATGCAGCGCCTGGGTGTGGCCTATGCGGTGAGCGGGGCGCGCGGCTTTGAGCGCACCATTGAATACAACTTCGGCCTGCGCCCGGATACCTGGGCGTTTATCCACTACGATGATTTCGTGGCCTTTGTGGATGACATTGGCGGGATTGAGGCCAGT
Source organism: uncultured Anaerolineaceae bacterium (assembly GCA_937907495.1). Taxonomy (GTDB): domain Bacteria; phylum Chloroflexota; class Anaerolineae; order Anaerolineales; family Anaerolineaceae; genus CALESS01. The sequence goes on along the minus strand of CALESS010000310.1, from coordinate 136 downwards.
ATTTTACAGCCCATCCCCAATTTTTGCGGCGGGTTACCGCAGGGGACCTGGATGTTGACTGGCGAGCAGGCCCTGTGCTGTGCCACCTTGCGCCTTGGGATGGATGAACCCTACCCTAATCAGCGCCAGCAAGACG
>CALESS010000309.1 GCA_937907495.1 uncultured Anaerolineaceae bacterium | reverse complement strand
GATGATGGCAACATGCACCGGGATTTTGGGCAGGGGTTCGAGCGGGGCCGGGTCAATCATGCGAACCGGTTCAGACTTCCATGATTTCTTTTTCTTTGCGCTCACCGATGGCTTCAATCATTTCCACCATCTTATCGGTCAGCTTTTGCACTTCATCTTCCCCCAGCTTCAACTCATCTTCGGAGATCATCTTCTCTTTTTCAAAATCGCGCAGGTCCTTCAGCAGGTCGCGGCGCACGTTGCGAACGGCGATGCGGGCTTCCTCCAGGCGGTGATGCACCATCTTCACCAGGTCGCGGCGGCGATCCTCGGTGAGGGCGGGGATGTTGAGACGAATGACCTTGCCGTCGTTGTTGGGCGTCAGGCCCAAATCCGAAGCCAGGATGCCGCGCTCCACCGCTTTGAGGGTGGAGGGGTCGAAGGGCCGGATGAGCAGGACGCGCGGCTCCGGAACAGAGATGGATGCCAGTTGCATCAGGGCAGTCGGCATACCGTAATATTCGATTTGTAATTTTTCAACCAGGGCCGGGCTGGCCCGCCCCGTTCGAATGGTCACAAGGTCGTCCTCCAGGGCTTGCAGGGCGCCCCGCATGCGACTTTCAGCGTCTTTTGTAATTTCCTTTATCATGTGGCCTCCAGCGGATAATCAGGCTGGCTTTTGCAGCCTGCTGCTTAAGCATACCCTAAAAAGGGCAAAAATACCATAAAAAATGAGGGATTTGTGCCCGGGGTGACGCGAAAAGATGGGAACCCACAAAAAAAGAGAGACTCATTGCTGAGTCTCTCCGTCTGCTCCCCGACCTGGACTCGAACCAGGAACCTAGCAGTTAACAGCCGCCCGCTCTGCCAATTGAGCTATCGAGGAAGGCGATGAATATTATATCCACTTGCCCGGCCAGAGTCAAGGAATCTGCCGGCTTCCGCGCAAATTAATTAAAAGCCCGAGAGCGACATCACCAGGGAGAAGGCCACAAACAGGATCTCCAGGGCAAACAGGGCTGCCAGCACATACCCGGTGATCACCCATGGGTTGGTGGGTGCGGCGGGTTTCACCGCCTCCCCTTCCGCCAGGCGGCGGATGGCGGCGGCGGCTTCCCGGGCCAGTTCGTGCGGGTTGCGCGCCCCGCTCCCCAGCCAGGTGAAGCCCTCGGCGGGCAGGGGCACCACCACCTGCGGACCGCTGAAGCCTTTCAGCCACAGGCGCAGTGCCTCGGGCGGGCGGGCTGCCAGGCCGGCGGAAAGCACCACCAGGCTGGCGGCAGAGCGC
>CALESS010000308.1 GCA_937907495.1 uncultured Anaerolineaceae bacterium | reverse complement strand
CTTGACGTACCTGTTCATCGCCCATAACTTGAGCGTGGTGGAGCATATCTCCGACCGGGTGGCGGTGATGTACCTGGGCAAGATGGTTGAGCTGACCACCCGCGAGGAGCTGTTCCGCAACCCGCTGCATCCGTATACCCAGGCGCTGATGTCTGCCATTCCGATCCCGGATCCGAAGATCCGCCGCGAGCGCATCATCCTGAAAGGGGATGTTCCCAGCCCGCTGCGCCCGCCCTCCGGCTGCCGCTTCCATCCGCGCTGCCCGGTGGCGATGGAACATTGTGCGGTGCAAGAGCCGCCGTTCAAAGAGGTCAGCCCGGAGCATTTTGTGGCTTGCTGGCGGGTGGCGTAAAAACTTCAAAAATCGCTGTAATGAAATCTGTTTAGCTCGCTCTGAACCTGTTCCAGTTGTGCCTGACAAGCTGGAAAGCTTGTCTTACATTTCGCGTCCCTGCTTTCAAAACCGTAAAGCAATAGGAAGCCTGTTTTGCGCTATACTTCTTATTATGAAACATGTGCTGATTGTTGATGATGCGTTGGAATTTGGCCGCCTGCTGCAAACCGCCCTGGCGGTGTTGGGGCATGGCATGGCCGTGGCGGTGGTGCCTTCGGCAGAAGAAGCCCTGCTGGAATCTGGCCGCTACCCGGTGGATTTGCTGGTGACCGATTACCGCCTGCCCGGCATGACCGGCTTTGAACTGGCGCGCAAGATTAAGAAACAGCAGCCGCAGATCAAGGTCATCGTGGTGACCGGCATGACGGATGCCCGCCTGGGTCAGCAAGCCCAGGATGCCGGGGCGGATTTATTCTTCCGCAAACCGCTGGAGATCCCCCAATTTTTGGAGGCCGCCACCCGCCTGCTGGGGGTGGAGCAGCCCCGCCAGCAAACATTTACCCAGCAACCGCTGAAAAATGCCGTCCCCTTGCGCCTGGAAGACATTCTGACCGGTATCTGCAGCCGCCTGGGCGCCCTGGCGGGCCTGGCTCTGAACGCCCGCGGCCAGGTGCTGGTGCGCACCGGAGAGGTGCCCTCCGCCCTGGAAAGACCCGAGTGGCGCGAACTGGCGGTAGGGGCGCTGGCCTCGGTGGGCATTCTCTCGCGCCGCCTGAACCCGGCCGGGGGCAGCGCCGTGCAAGTGCTATGCTGTGGTGATTTTGACCTGGCGCTGATGCCCCACGGCGAGAATGTGCTGGCCCTGGTGCTGCGCAGCGGGCCTTCTGCCCTGCGTTTGGCCCTCTCGGTGGAAGAGTTGCTGGGGTTACCCCTAGATGCACCCATCCCCACCCCAACCCCGGCCGCGGTCGAAGCGGAAGCAGAGCTTGAACCCCGCCCCCAGCGTGACGCCGCCGAGGCCGCTCCCACCATCCCGGTGGTTCCTCCGCCCGCGGTGGAAGCGGACCTGGATGAATTTGCAGCGGCCCTGCAAAACCCCACCGCAGCCGCCGGGCAGGATCCGGATGCCTTCTGGGAGGATGCCTCGCGTTCCTCGGCGGTCTTTCATCGCCCCGGCTCCATCAGCTTTGACGAAGCCTCCGAGATGGGATTGGCGCCAAAGGAAGATTAATTTCTCCCACTCTGCCAAAAAGATGATACAATTCAGCTTCGAACGAATTGGGGCGTAGTGCAACGGCAGCACACCAGCCTTTGGAGCTGTGGATCTTGGTTCGAATC
>CALESS010000307.1 GCA_937907495.1 uncultured Anaerolineaceae bacterium | reverse complement strand
AAACCCGGATGGAATTGATGTAAATATGGGCTGCTCCGTCCATTCCATTTCAACACGTGGGGCTGGAGCGGGTCTGCTAAAGACACCGGAGAAAATCGGAAAGATCATCCATTTACTATCGCAAGCGCTGGATATCCCGGTGACGGCGAAAATTCGGCTGGGGTGGGATGCAGACAGTCAAAATTACCTGGAAGTGGCACAGGCGATCGAGGAAAATGGGGGGAAGATGATCGCTGTTCATGCCCGGACGAAGATGCAAGGCTACCGTGGACAGGCGGATTGGACGGCGATCGCCCGGGTAAAGGAAGCGGTTTCCATTCCCGTGTTGGGAAACGGGGATGTGCGAACGGTGGCAGATATTGACCGGATGAAGCGGGAGACAAATTGCGACGGGGTGATGATCGGGCGGGCGGCAACCGTTAATCCGTGGCTGCTTTCACGGCTGGATCGGGCGGATGTGCCGCTTGAACTGGTACGCAAGACGTTTGAGAATCACTTCACCTATTTAACCGAGTTTTATGGAAATTATGGGGTGATCCTGTTCCGAAAATATGCAGTGCGCTACCTGGCACTCTATCATTTTTCGCGCAATTTACGGGAGCAGATGTTGAGCGTGGAAGGGCCGGAGGCGTTCAGGCAAACCAGCCGCCTGATATTTGAGGAAATTGCTCTGCCATAAAACCCAGGCCGAATTGCCGCTGGAAATTACCAGCGGCTTTCTTTTTTGGCGGGGGGAAGGTTAATCCAGGAGGGGGGAGAAGATGGGGGTCAGCCGGGTGGGTTCTGCCTGTTGGAGGATACAGGCAGACTGTGGCGCTTGAATGTGACCGCCTTCCACAGAGATGGATTCGCCGCTAAGGAGGTCTTTATATACTCCATCCGAAAGGTGAACCGGGATGACCTGGGAGGCGGCTGCGACGTTGAAAATACCATACAGACTCTCGCCGGGCAGATGCCAGGAAGCCTGAATGGCGGGCGAACCCTCCAAAAAAATGAGCTGACCATCCTGAACGGCAGGATGTTTTTTTAGCCCGGTCAGCTTTGTAAGGAAGGGCTGGAGGGGGTAATCCTGCCAGCGGATGGGGTCAAAATCGAACAGGGAGGGGGTATGATCGGCTGCTGATTCCTGTCCGGCATAGATCAGGAAGGCACCCTTATTGAAGGCCTGGAAGGCAGTCCAGGCCAGGGCCTGGTTGGTTGAGGGGGCGAAGGCCATGATTCGGGGCTGATCATGGTTTTCCACATAGCGCATTTTGACAAAATTCGCCGGGTAGATGCAATCTTGAAAGCGCAGTGCTTCCAGGTAGCGATCTACAGAGGCAGTGCCCTGCACCGCGCGCTGGAAGAGCGGCCAAATATCGTAATCATAGGTCAGGTCAAAGGCGGCGTAAAGCTCGGAATCGGAAATGCCGGAAAGGTGATGGGCACGGCGGGAGGCAACCCAGCCAGCATGCACGGATTCTGCCAACCAGATGACCCCGGGTTTGACCTGGCTGACAGCGGCGCGGGCTGCAAGCCAAAAATCCTGCGGGAGCAGAGAGGCGACATCACAGCGGAATCCATCCACGCCAAAGGCTGCCCACTGCTGGAGGGTTTCAATCAGGTAGGCAGAAAGCCCGGGGTTTGGGTGCTTAAGATCAATGACATCACTCCAATCCGGAACGGTTGTGAATGGATGCCCCTCTGCATCCAGGTGGTAAAAATCGGGATGATCGGCCAGAAGATGGGAGTCGTGGGCGGTGTGATTGTAGACGACATCAATCATCACGCGTAAACCAAGGCTGTGTGCCCTGGCGATCAGTTGGGAAAAATCTTCACGCGTGCCATAGGCAGGGTTGATTTCACGGTAGTTGGCGATGGAATAGGGGCAGCCGAGCGACCCCTTTTTAGCAATCTCTCCAATCGGATGAATGGGCATGAACCAGATGACATCCACCCCCATGGATTTAATCCGCTCAAGGTCGGCTTCCACATCGCCAAAGGTGCCATGCGGGCCATGGCTGCGGACGTATATCTCATAAATCACCAGGGTCTGATATTCTTTCGGGGTATCGGCTGCCATCTTTCACCTCTTTTGAGTTCTTTACATTATCCATATTTTATCTGCTTGCAAAAGATTTGCGTATGCTCTCAGCGGGGATTATACTTGGTTGTGAGGTGAAGATGCCTGAAGAGACTCCCATTGAAAGCCGGAAATCGGATCATATCCGAATTAACCTGGAGGAAGATGTACAATCCGGGCTTACCACCGGCCTGGAAAAATTCCGCTTTGTGCATGAAGCCCTGCCAGAAATTAACCTGGCAGATGTTGATGCGCATCTGGATTTGATGGGTAAGCGGTTGGAGGTGCCGATCCTGATATCTTCGATGACAGGGGGAACACCGGAGGCGTTTGAGATTAATGCCAGGCTGGCAGAGGCGGCAGAACAGGCTGGCATGGCGATGGGCGTCGGTTCGCAACGGGTGGCCCTGGAGAAAAAAGAAACCCGCACTTCTTTCCAGATCCGCCGGTTTGCCCCCACGGCCCTGGTATTTGCAAACCTTGGTGCCGTGCAGCTTAACTATGGCTTGAATGTTGCTGATTGCCAGCGCGCGGTGGAGATGGTAGAAGCCGATGGATTGATCCTGCATTTGAATCCCTTACAGGAGGCACTCCAGGCCGAGGGGAATACGAATTTCACGGGGCTGTTGAAGAAGATCGAGCAAGTTTGCCGGGGGTTGGATGTGCCAGTGATTGTGAAAGAAGTGGGGTGGGGGGTTCGCGGCGAAACCGCCCGCCGGCTGGTTGAGGCGGGGGTGCAGGTAATTGATGTGGCAGGGGCGGGCGGGACCTCCTGGTCGCAGGTTGAAATGTTCCGCATGGAGGATGTGAACCGCAGAAAGGTTGCGGCTGGTTT
>CALESS010000306.1 GCA_937907495.1 uncultured Anaerolineaceae bacterium | reverse complement strand
GCCCCGCCGCTCTCTATTCGGATGAATACCTGGGCGGCAGCAGCGGAGCCACCCTCGACCCCATTTTCGCCCTGGGCCGGGAGGTGGAACTTTCCCCCCATGAGAGCAAGGTCATCACCTACGTCACCCTGGCCGCCGAAACCCGCGAGGAATTAATTGCCCTGGCCGGGCGATACCAGAACCACAACGTAATTGAACGCGCCTTCCACCAGGCCAATATCGCCGCCCAAACCTGGCTGGGCCGCCAGGGCATTGGCAACCAGGCCTTCACAGAAATCCTGCAAACCCTTTCCGCACTGGTTTACCCCCAGGCGGAGCTGCGTGCCGACCCTGGCGTTTTGGCCGCCAACAACCTGGGCCAGCCAGCTCTCTGGCCGTTTGGAATTTCGGGAGATTACCCCATTCTGCTGGTGGAACTGAAAGAACCCCAGGAAATTGAACTGATTCGGGAGGTGCTGAAGGTCCATCAATTCCTGCGGGCTCGCCGCCTGCTGGTGGATGTCGTATTCCTGAACGGGCAGCAAACCGCTTACGGTGCGGAATTGAACGGGATGATTCACCGCCAGGTGAACCAATTAGACAGCGGAGAATGGTTGAATCAGCGCGGCGGAATCTTTATTCTGTATGCCGATCAGATGCAGCCCGGCGAACGCACGCTGCTGCAATCCGCGGCCCGGGTGGTATTGAACGGTGCAAAAGGCACCCTGCAGGAGCAACTGCCGGGCTACACCACCTCGGTCTGGCACCTGCCGGAATTCTCACCCAGCCATACCCCACCCTCCCCGGCAGAAGCCGCCCGACCGCCGTTTGCCGCTCCTCTGGCGGAGCTGCCCCCGCTCCAGTTCTTCAATGGTTTTGGCGGCTTCAGCCCGGATGGCCGGGAATACATCATTGAAATCAAGCCACAAAACCAGCCCGCGGAGCCTGCCGCCTCTCTTGCGGAGGTTGCCCCACCCGCGCCCTGGGTGAATGTCATCGGCTACCCGGAGTTCGGCTTCATGGTCAGCGAGGGGGGCAGCCAGTGTACCTGGGCACTGAACAGCGGCGAGAACCGCCTGACGCCGTGGTCTAACGACCCGGTGCGCGACCCCAGCGGCGAGGTACTCTATCTGCGAGATGAAGAAACCGGGGAGTTCTGGTCGGCCACTCCCCAGCCGTGCGGAGAGAACACGCCGTACCGGGTGCGCCATGGGGCGGGTTACTCGCGCTTTGAGCATCATTCACATGGTCTGCAGCAGCAATTGACTCTTTTTGCCAGCCCCGAAGACCCGGTGAAGATCCTTCACCTCAAGGTGCAAAACACCCTGCCCCGCACCCGGCGCATCACGGCGACCTATTATGTGGAATGGGTGCTGGGCACCACCCGCTCCGCCACCATGCCGATGATCCTTCCCGAATACGATGCTGCTGCCGAATGTCTGCTGGCTGCCAACCCCTATAACGCGGAATTTGGTCAGCGGGTGGCCTTCATGGTCGCCAGCAAGCCCATCCACGGGTTGACGGCTGACCGGCTGGAGTTTTTAGGGCGCGGGGGTTCCACCGCCTCGCCAGCGGCCATGCGCCGCCTGGGCCTGGAAACCCGCATCACCCCCGGCGTGGATGCCTGCGGTGTGCTGCAAGTTCATCTTGACCTGCTGCCCGGCGCCAGTGAGGAGTTTTATTTTGTGCTCGGCCAGGGAGGAGATAAAGCCCAGGCCCGCAGCCTCGCCCGCAAATACCAAAACCCGGATCACGTCAACGCGGCGTATCAACGGATGCAAACCTTCTGGCAACACCTGCTGGAGACCATCCAGGTGCGCACGCCGGAACCCTCCACCGACCTCATCCTCAACCGTTGGGCGCTATATCAGGCCCTTTCCTGCCGCATTTGGGGCCGCACCGCCTTCTATCAGTCCAGCGGCGCCTTTGGGTTCCGCGACCAACTGCAAGATGTGCTGGCCCTGCTTTCGATTGACCCGACCATCAGCCGGGGCCAAATTCTTAACGCGGCCCACCATCAATTTAAGGAAGGGGATGTGATGCACTGGTGGCATCCCCCCTCCGGACGCGGGGTTCGCACCCGCATCTCCGATAACCTGCTCTGGCTGCCCTATGTCACCGCGGCCTACATCCTTGCCACGGGCGATCGGGATATCCTGGAGGAGAAAATCCCCTTCCTGGATGCCCCTCCGCTGGGGCCGGGGGAAGAAGAGCGCTACAATGAATTTCCCTACTCCCCGCACAGCGCCACCCTGCTGGAACATTGCCAGCGGGCAATTGAAAAAGGCGCCACCCGCGGCCAGCACGGTTTGCCGCTCATCGGCACCGGCGATTGGAATGACGGCTTTAACAAGGTCGGTGACCAGGGGCGCGGCGAGAGCGTCTGGCTGGCCTGGTTTACGGTGGAGGTGCTCAATCGTTTCGCCAGGGTTTGTGAGCTTCTGGGAGATACGGAGCGGGCCGCCAGCTATCGAGCCTGGGCGCAGGATTATACCGCCGCCGCCGAAGAAACCGCCTGGGATGGCGCCTGGTACCGCCGGGCTTACGACGACGAGGGAATTCCGATTGGCTCCAGCCTGAACCGCGAATGCCAGATTGATGCCATCGCTCAATCGTGGGCAGTGTTGAGCGGGGCAGCCAGCCAGGAACGCCGCAGCCAGGCGATGGGAGCAGTCCTTCAGCGGTTGGTGCTACCACAAGAACGGCTTTCTTTGCTCTTCACCCCGCCCTTCAACAAAACCCCACGGGACCCGGGCTATATCAAGGGCTACCTGCCGGGCATCCGCGAGAATGGCGGTCAATATACTCATGCCGCCACCTGGACCGCCTGGGCATTTGCCAGCCTGGGGGAAGGGGAAACTGCCGGGGAGTTGTTCAAGCTGCTGAACCCCATCCTGCAGGCGGATTCGCCCGAAAAGGTGATCAACTATCGCGTGGAACCTTATGTGGTGGCCGCGGATATTTACAGCACGCCCCCCCATGTGGGCCGCGGAGGGTGGACCTGGTACACGGGTTCGGCTGCCTGGCTCTACCGCCTCGGATTGGAGGGCATCCTGGGCTTCCAGCGCAACGGAAACCGGTTGCAGATTCAGCCCGTCATCCCGCCGGAATGGGACGGGTATGAGATTCATTATCGTTATGGAGAGACGATCTATCACATCCGGGTACAGAATCCCTTCCATGTTCGTAGCGGGGTGAAGGAAACCTGGCTGGATGGAGCGTCCCTGCCGGAAGCCGTCATCCCACTGGTGAATAACGGTGGGGAACACCAGGTACAGGTGGTGATGGGCCATCCATAGCACCGACTTGAATCGTTCCTTTCAAGACGCATACCTGACAACAGGCTGTCCCATGTCCATGGGACAGCCTGTCTTGCCCTATCGGCTGATCGCTCCGATCTCTGCCGGGGGAAGGGCGAGCCGCCCATCCCGGGGCATGCGGAATGCTATTTATTCTCCGTCAGGTCCCGGATCAGCGCTTTCATCTCGGCGATCTCCTTGCGTTGGGTCTCGATGATTCCATCTGCCAGTTCCCGCACCCGCGGATCGGAAATTTGAGCCCGCTCACTGGTTAGAATGGCAATCGAATGATGCGGGATCATGGCCCGCATCCAGGCCACATCCCCCACCGTCGCCTGGCTGCGAACCAGCCACAACCCCAGCACAAACACCAGCAGACTGCCGGCAAGGATGGCCGTGTTAGCGCGCCGGTTGGTATACATCTTTCGCATGAACGCCAGCATGACGATCGCCATCACGGCCCCCATGATGAGCGCCATGTACGCCCGCGTCTGGCTAAAAAAGACATGATCCCACTCGTAGGTGTTGAGATACATTAATCCCAGCATGATGAGGGTTGCCGTGGCAATCATGAGCAGAAAACGTTTGTAATTGTTCATGTCAATCCTCCAATTCTCTATTTTTTTCTGCGGGAGAGAAATTCTTACACTCCACCCGCTGCACCCTCGAAGAGAGCTAATGAAATTATGCCAAAAAAAGATGGAGATTTCAAGTCGCGCGCTGGCAGGTGAAGAGAGGCTCCCCCGTAACACAGGCTGGAGAAAACGAGCCGAGAATTTAGGCCAGCGCGGCAGCCCGCCCGGCCAGCGCCCCGCTGCTGAAGGCAAATTGCAGGTTGAATCCGCCGCACGGGCCAACCACATCCAATGTTTCCCCGCATAAAAACAACCCCGGCACGTGGCGTGAGGCCAGGCTCTCGGGTTCAACCTCGGTCACCGGCACACCCCCCGCCGAAACCTGGCAATAATCAAAATCCCGCACACCCCGCACCGGGAAGCGCAAATCTCCCAACATCCCCAACAGACGCTGCAGGGCGCGCTCCTCCACCTGGCCCAGGGGGGCCTCTTCTGCCAGGCCGGCATTTTTCAAGAAAAGGGCAGAGACCTTGGGCGGGAAAAAGGCATCCAGGAACACCCGCAACGGCATGGAACCTGCCCGTTGTCCGGACAAGAGTTGCTCGAATTCCTGTGGGAAGAAAGCCAGCAGGTTGAGGGAGAGGGTCAACCCCGCTGCCGGACGGGTGGTCACCAGGTGAGAAAGGTCCATCACCGCCGGGCCGTTGACTCCCCACTCCGTGAAGATCAGGTTGCCGGCAGTGGAACCCAGCCGCTGGCTGCCATCCCATAAGGTTACCCCGGCATTCAAACGCACACCTTGCAGGGGGCGGAACTTGCCCAGCTCCGCCAGGATGGGCGCCAGGGCAGGGCGGTTCGGCAGGCAGGAATGACCCAGCCGCTCCAGCAGGGGGAACAGCTCCCCGCGCGAGCCGAGCGCCGGATAAGCCGCCCCGCCAGCCGCAACAATCACCCGCTCATATTCCTGCTCTTCTTCCCGCCCCGCGGCGATAAAGCGCAGGGCGAGCCCCCCGGCGCATGAACGCAGCCCGGTGACCTGCGTTTGGAGGGAGAGGGCCACCCCGGCGCGTTCGAGGGCGCTGGAGAAGGCCTCCACCACGGATTGTGCCGAATTGGAAAGGGGATAGTACCAGCCATCGGCGGTGTTTTGCACCGGGATGCCGATTGAGCCAAGCATCGCCAGCAGATCGGCCACACCGAAGCGGCGGAAGAGGGCGTCCAGCCAGGCCGGGTCACTGCAGGCGTAACGTTCTGCCGCCACGGCTGCATTGGTCAGGTTACAGCGTCCGCTGCCGGTGACCAACAGCTTGCGGCCCACCACCGGGTTGCGCTCCAACAGGCATACCCCGGCCCCCTGCCAGGCCGCCTGGAGAGCCGCGACCATCCCCGAAGCACCCGCACCAATCACTGCTATCTTCATGGCTTAATTGTACCGCAGGAAATGGAGGCCAGCCGGCAGGAGGGCGCATCTGAATGGGTGCCATTTTTCAGATGGTTGGCGGAACCGGCAGGATTACTTCAATAACGACTTCATCTGGTCTGCAATCAGCTTGATGGCCCGCTTGGGCATCAGGCGATACAAAAAGTCCATCATTTTGGCATCACCGCCAATGAGAACCCGCAGCCTGTTATTTTCCATGCCATCCACCACCACCTGGGCCGCAATTTGCGGGGTGGTGGTCTTGATATTGCTGGACTGGGCGGATTCCGGCGCCTGGATCGAAACGCCGGAGTTGGCAGCAATATTGGTCGAAATGGCGCCGGGGAAGACAACCGTCACATGGACGTTTGTGCTCATCAGTTCTGCATATAACGCCTCGGTGAAGAGTTTTACCGCCGCCTTGGAAGCGCCATAAATCGCCTGGCCCGGTACCGGCAGGAAGCCGCCCATGCTGGAAAAATTGACGATATGCCCTTCCGGACGCATCAGCAGGTGAGGCAGGAAAACCTTGACCATGTTGATGGTGCCGTAAAAATTGACGTTAATCATCCGCTCAACTTCTGAAAAGGGCAGCTCATTGAACTTGACAAACTTCTGGATGATTCCGGCGCAATTAATCAGGCCATCCACGGTCTTATGGGCGGCGATCACGGCCTCCGGCAGGGCTTCCACGGCTGCCCGGTCAGCAATATTCGCCACATGGGTGGAAAGCCGGTCTTTATGGCTGCCAGCCAGCTCAACCGTTTCCGCCAGGGCTTTCTCGCTGATATCCACGGCGGCCACCCTCGCACCTTTGCCTAATAAGAGCAACACCAGTTCGCGGCCGATGCCATTTCCGCCGCCGGTCACCACCACCACTTTCGAATGGACGTTCATCTTTCACTCCCTCCGGGTGAGTATTGAGCCGAGTGGTTCGCTTGATAGATGGCAATATTGATAATTTAACTCAACTATATATGAATTATAGATGAATTTTAAATTAAAACAATCCCCTTTCGCTTCAGGTTTCTACAAGAAATCCGGGCGGCCCCGCCGCCAGAACCACCGCCACCCCCGTTGCCCTGCTGAGGCGGAAAACAGCCACCAGTTCATCCTGCGGGTGATCAAAATCATTCTTGACTATAAAGATGATAATAGGTATATTAGCTCCAACCAGGCAGGAAGCACACCCGAAAGGAGCGATGAGATGAGCAATGTGAGAGTATTGGTGGGCACCCGCAAGGGAGCCTTTATATTGACCTCCGACAGTCAGCGCAAAGATTGGCAGGTCAGCGGCCCGCACTTCGCCGGTTGGGAGATCTACCATATCAAGGGGTCGCCGGTAAACCCGGAGCGCATCTACGCCTCGCAATCCTCGGGGTGGTTTGGCCAGGTGATCCAGGTCTCAGATGATGGCGGCCGCAGTTGGAATCCGGCCGGGAACTCCTTCCTCTATGAGGGCGAAACCGGCACCCACCAGTTTTTTGATGGAACCCAGGTTCCGTGGGAATTTAAGCGCGTCTGGCATCTCGAACCTTCGCTGACGGATGCCGAAACCGTTTTTGCGGGCGTGGAAGATGCCGCCCTGTTCCGTTCAACGGATGGGGGACGGTCCTGGCAGGAGCTTCCCGGTCTGCGCCAGGCCAAGGGGGCGCTCTGGCAGCCCGGCGCAGGCGGCATGTGCCTGCACACCATCTTGCTGGACCGGCACAATCCAGACCGCATGTATGTCGCCATTTCGGCGGCGGGGGCATTCCGCACCACGGATGGCGGCCTGACCTGGCAGCCCATCAACCGCGGCCTGCTCTCCCCTTTCGAATTGCCGGATCCCACGGCGGAAGTGGGCCATTGCGTGCATAACCTGGCGATGCACCCTTCCCGGCCGGAGGTCTTGTTCATGCAAAAACATTGGGATGTGATGCGCAGTGACGATGCCGGCGATTCCTGGCATGAGGTCAGCGGCAACCTGCCTTCGGACTTTGGCTTCCCCGTCAGCGTGCATGCCCATGAACCGGAAACGATCTACGTCGTGCCGATCAAAAGCGACTCCGAGCATTACCCGCCGGAGGGCAAGCTGCGCGTTTATCGCAGCCGCAACGGCGGCGGAGATTGGCAAGCCCTGACCGATGGCCTGCCGCAATCCGATTGCTACGTCAATGTCCTGCGGGACGCAATGGCTGTGGACACCCTCGATTCCTGCGGCATTTACTTCGGCACCACCGGCGGGCAGGTGTATGTTTCCGCCGATTCCGGCGACCACTGGCAGGCAATTGTTCACGATTTGCCGTCTGTGCTCTCGGTGGAAGTGCAGACCCTGCCGTGATCCGCATCCTGCTGCCCGTCCACCTGCGTAGTCTGGCTGGAACCGGCCGCGAAGTCCAGGTGGCAGTGGAGGGTACGCCCTCCATCCGCTCCACCCTGGACGCACTGGAATCCCAATATCCCATGTTGCGCGGCACCCTGCGCGACCAGGTCAGCAAGGAGCGGCGCCCGTTCATTCGCTTTTTTGCCTGCGGTCAGGATCTTTCCCACGAACCGCCGGATGCACCCCTGCCCCTGCCTGTGGTGAAGGGGGAAGAGCCGCTGCGGGTGGTGGGTGCCATGGCAGGCGGATAGATTTTTTAATAAGCGAATGGAGCGATGAGAATCGTGAAGCGCTTTCCGAAAATTGTCAGGGAGTGCACTGGTGTACGGCGGATGATCACTGCATTGAGCTGTTAATTCGCCAGAAGAATGTAGGCTGCTGTACCTATAACAAGCCCTACACCGAAGCCCTGCAAGAGGTGCGCCGGGAAGAAGGCCTGCTCAAAGCCAAACGCACCTGATCCCAAATCTAATCGAGGTTACAATCGAGTGTGGATGAACTTCCACACTCGATGGAGTAAAAGGAGCGGCATGCACAGTCACCTGGTTTTCTTTTGGTTGAAAGAGGATTTATCCGATTCGCACATCCTGCAGTTTGAACAGGGCTTGCAATCATTGATGGATATTCCGCTGGTGATCCAGGGTTATTACGGCAAACCGGCAGATACCCACCGGCCCGTGGTGGAGAACTCCTACAGCTACGCCCTTTCCCTCCTCTTCGCCGATCTACATGACCATGACTGCTATCAGACGAATGAAGCTCATGTTGCTTTCGTGAACCAGCATCAATCCAAATGGTACAAGGTACAAATATTTGATGTTGTTCACGAGGCAGCTAACCCCTAGCCGCACAAGACCCGCATTTCGGGAAACGATTTGCCGCCACAGCCCATCTTACAACCGAATGCCTTCTCCATTTCTGGAGGGCGCTTTCCTGACTCATCCTGCAGCCGGTGCATTTTTCGGAGTTACTTTTTACACGCTCCCCTGCTCATGCAGGGCAATCCACCTGCCCCCTCAAAATAGCCACATCTTTTGATAAAAATTCTCCCCGCCACTGTGAGGCGGGTTAATAACCATTAGCCCCCAATTTCGCTCATCCCCCGGTTGAGGGCCACTTCGCCCTCGGCCAGGCCATGGCCCCACGGCTTATGCCAGATGCCCTCCAGGATTAACTGGCGCAGATCCTCCAGCGAGGCTCCCTGGCGCAGCGGGGTCAGCAGGTCCACTTCCTTCTCCCGCAGCAGGCACAGGCGCAGACGACCATCCGCCGTCAGCCGGGCACGGCTGCACGAGGCGCAAAATGGAAGCGTGACCGAGGAGATGAAGCCCAATTCACCCCGGGCGCCCGGCAGCCGGTAGATCACCGCCTCGCCATCCAGCCGCCCGCCCTCCTGCAACTCCAGCTCACCCACTTCCGTGCGGATGCGCTGCTGAATCTCGGCCATGGTGACCGCCTGGGATTGCTGCAGCTCGGTGACGCCAGCGAAGGGCATCATCTCAATGAAGCGAACCTGCCAGGGGTGGTCGAGCGTGAGGCGCGCCAGGCCGGCAACCTGGTCTTCATTGAAGCCCCGCACCACCACCGCATTGATCTTGACAGGCGTCAGGCCCGCCGCTTCGGCGGCCAAAATACCCTCCCAGACCTGCTCCAGCTTGCCCCAGCGGGTGATGCGCCGGAAGCGCTCCGCATCCAGTGTATCCAGGCTGACGTTGACGCGCTCCAGCCCGGCCTGCTTAAGGGGTTGAGCCAGTTTTCCGAGAAGTACGCCGTTGGTAGTCATGGAAAGTGAGCGGACACCGGGCAGCGCGGACATCTGGCGCACAATTTCCACCACGTTGGCGCGTACCGTCGGCTCGCCACCCGTCAGGCGGAATTTATCGAAACCCAGGGTGGTGAACAGGCGCATCAGTCGAATCAACTCGTCATCCTGCAGCATTTCTGCCGCCGGGCGGAAGGTCATATCCTCCGGCATGCAATACACACACCGCAGGTTGCAGTGATCGGTGAGAGAGATGCGTAAATAATGGATGTTGCGGCCAAAACGATCGAGTGCCATGGATGAATCTCCGGGGTGAAACCAGCCAGGGCTGGCGAAAAATCGGATAGAGTAGGTAATATTAATGGACTTGGGGAGGAAAGTCAAATAATAATCAATTAATGATGAGCGAGGGGAATTTCGCATCTGCTGCGGGCGAACATCTGCAATCCGCACGAAAAAGCGCAACGTGCACCCTGGAAAAAAATGAATTCACCCCTGCCGCTCCGATTCAAGAATAATGTAAAGCCGGGCTGGTGATAGTTGACACTATGAAGCAGCCCAAATATAGTGCATAATATTAAATGCGGATTATATTGACAGATATTGTCCAAGTTCTCCCAAATCCATTCCAGGAGGATCGAATGCCCGTAAAGGGACGGATCGAAGTCAATGAAATGTATTGCAAAGGTTGTGACCTGTGTGTAGGCGCCTGCCCACAGCACGTTCTCGGCCTGGCAGAAGACCGGCTGACCGCCAAGGGCTATCACCCGGCCTACCTGCTTGCAGAAGGCTGCACCGGCTGCGCCATTTGCGCAGTGGTTTGCCCGGAAGCTGCCATCACCGTCTACCGCGAAATGCCGCGTAAAGAGCGGCCTACAACCTAGGAGGCCACATGGCAAGGCAACTGATGAAGGGCAATGAAGCGGTGGCAGAGGCGGCGGTGCGCGCCGGGCTGCAATCTTATTTTGGATATCCCATCACCCCCCAGACGGAGCTGTTGGAATACCTCTCCCGGCGCATGCCGGAAATTGGCCGGCCCTTTGTCCAGGCAGAGAGCGAATTGGGCGCCATCAACATGGTCTATGGGGCAGCCTGTACCGGGGCGCGGGTGATGACATCATCCTCCAGCCCGGGTATTTCGCTGATGATGGAAGGCCTGAGTTATATTGCCGGCACTGAAGTTCCGGTGGTGATTGTGAATGTGATGCGCGGCGGCCCCGGCCTGGGGAACATCTCACCCGCCCAATCCGATTACACCCAGATGGTGCATGGCGGCGGGCATGGAGATTATCACGTCATCGTGCTGGCGCCTTCCACCGTGCAGGAATCGGTGGATTTGACCGTCCTGGCCTTTGACCTGGCAGAGAAATATCGCTCGATCGTGGCAATTCTGACGGATGGCAGCATCGGTCAGATGATGGAACCCTGCGAGATGCCCCCCATGCAGCCGCTCAAGACCGAATTTCCGGCCTGGGCTGCCACCGGCGCCGCCGGGCGCGAGCGCAACGTGCTTTCTTCCATTTACCTCAACGTCAACGAGGAAGAAAAAGCCAACCTGCGCATGATGCGCCGCTGGTTGGAAGTGGAAGCCAACGAAGTCCGTTTCCGCGAATATTACACCGAAGATGCCAAATTCCTGGTGGTCGGTTTCGGCTCTGCCGGGCGGGTGGCACTCTCCGCAGTGCGCGCAGCCCGCGCCGAGGGGATTCCGGTGGGTTTGCTGCGTCCCATCACCCTGGCGCCCTTCCCCAAAAAGCAATTGGAAGAACTTTCCAAACGGGTGGAAGGCATTTTGGTGGTCGAGATGAATGGCGGGCAGATGCTGGACGATGTTCGCCTGATCACCTCCGGCCGCACCCCGATTGAATTCTTCGCCCGGCTGGGCGGTGTGATGCCCCTGCCGGATGAGCTGCTGGAGGAAATCCGCCGCCTGGCTAAAGGCCCGCTGACCACCGAAGGCGACCCGCGCACCCGCTGGCTTGCCCGCATGGGATAGAACTTTTAACCACAAATAACATAAAGAGCCTTTTTCCGCAGATGAACGATTTCGCTGGCTGCAGCACGAACGCCTGGTGAGAGATTGGAAGGACGGCCAACAGACTTGAGATGAGCTGCTTTATCTCCGTCCTCTCCCCTGACAAGGATCGTGTGCGGACAAACCGATAATCAGGCACCTTGCAATTTTAGAACGATCCGATGACATCCCTGCA
>CALESS010000305.1 GCA_937907495.1 uncultured Anaerolineaceae bacterium | reverse complement strand
GTTCCACACTCACCCGGTTTACCTGAAAACCGCTCACCAATTTGTTGGCTGTGATTAAAAGTTCATCCAGGTTTAGGAAGGATTCCGGCAGAAGGGTTCGGCGGTTTGCGGAATCATCCAGGGTGCGCTCGAGCAGTGAATTGGCTGCATTCTGCCAGGCAATGAGCGGAGCTTGGGCCAGCAGCCGGGCCAGGGAGTTGATTTTCTCTGCGAGGATGGGGTTACGTTTAAAGGGCATGGCTGAAGATCCCACCTGCCGGGGGCCAAATGGTTCGGAGACTTCCCCCAACTGTGGAGCAGCGAGAAGGCGGAAATCAAAAGCGAATTTATGCAGCGTCAGTGCGATGGAGGCAAGGTGGGTGAGCAGGATATATTCCTGGCGACGAGGGTAAGTCTGGGAAGTGATAGGGAAAAAGGGAAGGTCGAGTTTTTCGGAAAGGTCTGCTTCAAAGGTGGTCAGGTTGATACTTCCCAGTAATTCCGCATAGGCGGCGGAGGTTCCAACGGCGCCCTTAAATCCCTTGCCGCGGATGTGAGGGAAAAATGCGGACAGGGCAAGATAGTCTGCGTGTAAATCCTGGGCATA
This sequence comes from uncultured Anaerolineaceae bacterium, assembly GCA_937907495.1. Classification (GTDB taxonomy): domain Bacteria; phylum Chloroflexota; class Anaerolineae; order Anaerolineales; family Anaerolineaceae; genus CALESS01. The sequence goes on along the minus strand of CALESS010000305.1, from coordinate 2,638 downwards.
GAGCGCCAGGCGGGCGCCGTAGGTGGTTGGTTCTGCAGGCTGTAAATGGGTGAAAGCGATACAGGGAAGGTCTAAAAATTCTGTTATGCGGTTCGAGAAACTCTGCAATAGGGTTGATAAGCGCTCCAGAATTAAGCGGGTGGACTGGCGTAGACGGATGGCATCTGCATTATCCTCAATATCCATCGAGGTGGCGCCCAGATGCAAGCTGCCTCCGCCAATCGAACATTGGGAGGCATAGGCTTTTAATTCCGCCATCAAGTCATGGTGGATGCGGGACTCAATTTCCAATGAAAGGGGGATGTCCACTTCATCCACGTGTGCAGCCAAATCAAGTAGCTGCGCGGGGGATATCAGCCCGGCCGCTGATTGGATTTCTGCCAGGTTGAGCCAGATTCGGCGCCAAAGTTTTCGCTTGTGGTCTTCACTCCAAATCTGACGCATTTCTGGTGAGGCATAGCGCCAGGAGAATGGCGAGGTGTATTGCGTATAGTCAGTCATTTTCCTCCACCAACGTTGCTCCGCCGCCAATTGAGGAGACCCAGACCCGGTCCACCCCCGGAAAATTCTCCAGGTGGCTTTGCACCAGGGGTGCGGCATCCGCCAGGCAAATGACATGGACATTCGGTCCGGCATCCAGGGTGTAGCAGACGGGCAGGCCCGATTGTCGCAGCCGTGGGATGGTGTTCATCAAGCTCAACGATTCGGGAGACCAATAGAACAATGGCGGCTGGGAGGTCATCATCACCGCGTGCATCAGGTTGGAGTCCAGTTCGGTGATGGAGGCCAACTCATTGAAATCTCTGCTTTGAATGGCATGGCGGCAGATCGCCAGGCGGCGGCTGGCATCCTGCACCCGGGCTGTCTGCAATGGGCTGGTTGGCGCAATTGCATGACCTTCCGTGGAGCCGACAGCTTTTGGCCCCGATTCAACTACTGCGATGCAATCCACCAGCTCCCAATAATCGGGAGCAGCGATGGAAACTGCGAAAGAGGAGAGATCATCTTCGCCGGGGAGCCACTCGCAAAATCCAGGCGGGATGGAACGACAGGCTGAACCGGACCCTCTGCGCGCCAATCGTGAGAGCTCTGATTCGGTCAATTGCAATCCGAGCGCACGGCTGGCTGCAAGTGCCAGAGCGGCAAAGGCAGCTGCTGAAGAAGCAATGCCCGCGCCCACCGGGAAATTGTTACGGCTGGTTACCCTGGCAAAAACCTTCTGCCCGGCCAGGCTGCGCACAACGTCCAGGAATTGGGAGACTCGCTCCAGCGGGGTGCCGGATACCGATTGTTGATTGATGATCAGTTGGTCTTCGGAAAGCTCGGCGCCAAATTCCACCCGGGTTTTTGTAAACAGGCCTCCAAGATTCATGGAAATGGAGCCGTTGGAAGGCAGGCGCAGTTGATTGTCGAAGTTTCCCCAGTACTTGATCAAAGCGATATTGGGATGAGCGATTGCGGCGGCAGATTGATCGGGCATAGGATGATTGTCCCAACTCCGGCAAGGTTATAATAAAACAGAGCCTGGCTCCTCATTTGGAGTATATCATGCAAGGCGGTGGTACGAGAATTTTTCCACGGGAGTGAGAATGAAGAAATTGTTACGTGTGCTGGGGTTGGGAATTTTGGGCATTGGAGTATTCATTAGCCTGTTGCTGTTGGTTTTTCTGCTGGTAAACCGAACCAATGGCAAAATCGTTATCCAGGGAGAGACGAGGCGTTTTTTGCTTTACGTGCCCCGTTCTTATGACCCCTCTCAACCGGTCCCCCTGGTGGTAACCATTCATGGCTATGCCCAATGGCCTGCTCACCAGGCGCAAATCAGCCATTGGAATTCAATGGCTGAGAAAGAAGGGTTCATTGTGGTATATCCGGCAGGCACAGGTTTTCCGCTCCATTGGAGAACCAGCGGCCGGCCTGATGACCCGGACTCGGCACGGGATGTTCAATTTCTGGAGTCCTTGATCGAAAAGCTGGAGGAGGATTTCAATATTGATCCACGGCGTATTTATGTGAACGGCCTCTCCAATGGGGCAGGTATGACCTACCTGTTATCTTGCCGCCTGGGCGAGAAGATTGCAGCCATCGGTGGTGTTTCGGGAGCTTACCTGGTGCAAGAGGAGAACTGTCAGACCGGGCGTCGGATGCCGATGGTGGTGTTCCATGGTACGGCGGATGAAATTGTGCCCTACGAGGGCGGCCCTTCGCGATCGTTTGATTATCCCTTCCCGAATATTCCGCTATGGGTGGAAGAACAGGCGCTAAAAAATGGCTGCAGCCAACAGCAACATGAAGGCACGGAGGGAGATGAAATACTCTCATGGAGATATTTCGATTGCCGAGGAGGTGGGGATATTGATTTCTATACCATCGTGAATGGTGGTCATGCCTGGCCGGGAGGGGATCCCCTTCCCAAGTGGATAGCAGGTTACACCACCGATGCCATAGATGCCACCGGCATCCTGTGGGAATTCTTTGAGGCACATCCCCTGCCGTAAATGGGAAAGTGTGGAAATGTGAAAAAGCAAGATGTAACGCGGTTGTTTTTGGTAAGGAACGGAGAGACCCAACTCAGCGCGGAAGACCGTTTTGCGGGGAGTATTAACACGGGGCTATCTGAAGGTGGAATATGTCAGGC
>CALESS010000304.1 GCA_937907495.1 uncultured Anaerolineaceae bacterium | reverse complement strand
CGCGGATGCCATGGTCAAAGCGGCCAATGTCACGCTGATCGGCTCGGAATACGTCGGCGGCGGATTTGTCACCGTGATGGTGCGCGGCGACGTGGGCGCGGTCAAGGCCGCCACGGATGCCGGCGCGGCTGCGGCCAAGCGGATCGGTGAGCTGGTTTCGGTCCACGTGATTCCCCGGCCCGATGGCGCCATCGAAATGCTGCTGCCCAACAAGAGCAAAGGCGCTTTCGGCGGCCGCGGCGAAGGCTAACCCCGCCTGACCTATCAACCCCACCGCCTTCCCGGCTCCACGCCGGGCAAGGCTGGTTCGGGTTTGTAATCTCTTCCAACCCCCGGTTGGGAAGAGATTGAGCTGGCTCAAAAAAACCTCGGAGTTCTCTGTGCCTCTGTGGTTTAAATTTCTTAACAGAGAAAGGCGAATCCATGGGCGAAACCTTTCAATTGCGCGTCTATTCCTATCTCGACCGCATGCAGCCGCAATATGCGGCGTTTGTGGGAACCATCACCCAGGGCGACCTGCCCACCGAGGGCATGGCGGCACTCTATATCGAAGTCGCCCCCGGCAACGAGGTTTTCCGGCTGGTGGATATCGCCGTCAAGGCCACCGAAGCCCGCCCCGGCGCCCAGATCGTCGAGCGCGAGTTCGGCATGTTCGAGGTGCATTCGATGTCGCAATCGGAGGTGCTGGAGGCCGGGCGGATTGTGCTCAACCGGCTGGACCTCAAGGTGGCGGAGCGCATCAAGCCCTTCATCGCCTCCTCCCAGGTGATCACCAACATTGACCCCTACCAGTCGCAATTGATTAACCGCTTCCGGCGCGGCTCGCTGCTGGTGCCGGGCGAAACGCTGCTGGTGCTGGAGGTAGCCCCGGCTGCCTACATTAACTATGCAGCCAACGAGGCCGAAAAAGGCGCCTCGATCAAGCTGAACCACATCTCCTCCGTGGGGCGGTTTGGCCGCATGTGGCTGTCCGGCTCCGAGGCGGAGATCATTCAGGCCCGGGATGCCGCCACCAGCGCCCTGGAAGCCCTGGAGGGCGTCGAAGGACGCTAATCATGGTCATTACGGAAGCCGAACTGCGCCAGTTCTGGCAGAATGGGCGCGGCCAGATCCCGGAGTTTCCGGCGGGGACGCGCTTCACCCCGTCTGCTCTGGATTTTCTGAAGGCGGTGGGGGCGGCGCAAGCCTTGGATGCCCCGCCGCGGGCTGTACCTGCGCTTTCGACCAGCCTGCCGATCGGCACACGGGAACTGAAAGCCCCGCCCGGTCAGCGCCTGATTTATACCAGCCGCGACCTGGATGACCTGCTGGCAGGCAACCCGCAGACGCTGGTGCTGCACCCCTCGGTGACGGTGACGGATGCGGCGAAGGAGATGCTGCGCGGCCGCGGCGTGCGGCTTGTGCCATACGTGGAGAAAACCGTGGAGGCGGGGGAGACGAATGAGGAATTGATTCAAATCATCAAGAAAGCCGTGATGGCGCGGATGGGCGGCCCGGTGGATGAAGCACTGGTGGAGCGGGTGGTCAGAAGGGTGGTGGGGGGAATGGGGAAATAGGAATCTGAAAAAGAGGAGGAGAATTTTGTCAAGAGATCGTACTTTTTACGACAATAACCCATATAATGAATCTGAATTCATACCGAATCAAGTTATTGTGTTGATGTCATTCTCTGGTGAAGGAACAAGGGAAACCTACCAAACCATTAAAGAAGAGTGCCAAAAATTACACCTCGACGCGAAACGTGTTGATGAATTTATTGGCTCAGGTTTAATTATTACTCAAATTTCCAAAGCAATTGAGGATGCGGAATTTATTATTTGTGATCTTACCTATGAAAAACCGAATGTATATTACGAGCTTGGGTATGCTCATGGCGTAGGCAATTCCGACATGGATATTCTACTGATTGCAAAAGAAAATTCCCCCATCCATTTTGACCTTTCATCCTTCAGAATAAAATATTATTCTTCAGCAGAAGATTTACGGATCATCATTCGAGAAAATTTATCTGAGATGATCAGGCTTACCCGAAGGAAGTAGAAAAATTGTGTATTCCTTACTCTCCTGCGAAAAAGTCCACCGGGTGGTTGGCTAAAAAAT
>CALESS010000303.1 GCA_937907495.1 uncultured Anaerolineaceae bacterium | reverse complement strand
CCGCCCAAGGCCCCCAACAAATAGAGGATCAGCAGGCGCCACGGGCCGTAAAAACGCTCCAGCGAACGGCCGAGCGTATAAAACGCCAGCATATTAAGGCCGATGTGCAGAATGCTCCCATGCACCAGCACCACCGTCAATAGCCGCCAGAATTGCCCCTGCTGGATTAATTCGGCATCCAAGGCCAGAACTCCCAGCGGAATATCCATTTGGTAAATGGCTTGCGACAACAATTGCAACCCATAAACCCCCACGGTCAGCGCCAAAATGATGATGGTCATTCGCTCCCGCGGCTTCGGTAAGCGAATCCACATCTCCATCATCCCTACGGGGGCATTATTGACCGGTTTCTTCGGCAGGTTCGGTGTTTCCGGAGTCTCACTCATTCGCTGATCTTCCTCTGCTTCACTCGGTGATGTTCTGCCCCAATGATCGCCTCAATGCAATCCACCGCTCGCTGCAGGTGGTCATGCGGATTGATCACCAGGTAATCGAATTCATTCAGCCTTCCCATTTCCTCCCGCGCTGTCTTCACCCGCAACTGTACCATTTCGCTCGTTTCTGTCTGGCGCGCCACCAGCCGGTCGTACCATTTTTGGTAATCATCCGGCACCAGGAAAATCCCGACGCAATCCGGATACAATTCCCGCACCTTGGCTGCCCCTTGCACGTCAATTCGCAACACCACATCCCGCCCGCTTGCCAGCGCTTCATCCACCTGCGCCTTGGGAATGCCCTTAAATTGTCCATACACCAGGGCGTACTCAATCAGGGCTTTGCTGGAGATCATATCCTTGAATTCCTGGGTGGAAACAAAGAAATAATCCACTCCCTCCTTTTCGCCCTTCCGCATGGCGCGGTCGGTTGCAGTCACCACAAAGTGAAACGGTAAATCCCGCTTTTGCATTTCTTTGAGAACTGCATCCTTTCCGGCACCGGATGGGCCGGAAATTACGATTAATAAGGGTTCTGGATGATAGACGTCAAAATTTATCAATTCACTCATTCCATTCTCCGTACTTGGGTGAACCTGATTATAATTGAAAATAATCAAGAGGAGACCTATGCCCACCTACGAATATCGTTGCCAGGATTGTCAACGCCGGTTTTCAATCTTCATGACCTTTGCGGAGTATGGCAATAAACCTGTCGCCTGCCCGTATTGCAAAAGTGAACGGGTCAGCCGTAAAATCGGCCGGGTTCGAATCGCTCGCAGCAACGAATCCAACCTGGAAAACCTGGCCGATCCCTCCAATCTCGAAGGTTTGGAAGATGATCCCCGAGAACTGGGACGCATGATGCGCCAGATGAGCCAGCAGGTCGGAGAAGACCTGCCCCCGGAATTTGATGAAGTCGTCGGTCGCCTGGAGAAAGGCCAATCGCCGGAAGAAATCGAACGCGACCTGCCCGACCTGGGTGCCGATCTGCCCGACCCCGGGCTGCCCGAGAATGACTTCTGACCGGTCAGGGCAATAAAGCTACCGCCTGCTCCAATTCCGCAAAAGAAGTCATCTGGCTGATCCGTTGCAAAAATTCCGCCAGGGAACCGCTCGCCTCGCGCAACTTCACCACCGCCGGCCCCACCGGATCTTCCCCGGCTTCCCCGCCGCCGCCATCCGCGTATGCGCCATGAAAAGCAAAATAGGCCTGGTTTAAGCGCCGGATCTGATAACCATTTTCCCATAATCGCTGGCGCCGCTGCTCCATAAAACGCTCCGCTTCCTCCACCTGACCGGCTGCCAGCATTTCATCCACCTTTACCCGCGTTTCGTGCATCTCCGCCCGGAAATCAAACCGTGGCGGGTCGGTCGGTTCTGGCAGTTGCGGAGCAGGTTCGATCACCGCGGCTGGCATGGGCATCAGCTCCGGGTAGAATCGGGCGATCAGTGCCTGCCCCAGTTCTTTACCAGCCAGGCTGGCTGTGGTTTCATTCATTGTCCGCAGCTCTCCAGTCTCAAAATACCGAACCCCCAGCGGTCGAAGAGTCAGGTAATTGTGAATCCATTCATGCGTCACTACTTCCATTAGCCAATTCAAATCTGTAGTGCTCATGACCATCGTCGGATAGATGCCCACCCCGCCAATCGGTACCACCAGGGCCGAAACATTCAACCCCTGCTCTACTTCCCTCTCCAAATCCACCATCGCCTCGATCCCCAGGTCGTCCATCAAAGATAGATTCACATCCTGGCGGATGACATCCCGCGGCGAAACAATCAGTGCCCGCGGCAGGCTGGTCACCTGGAACAAAACCGGGGGGAATTCCTGGCCCAGGCTGGTTAATCCGTATTCCTTTAAGATTTCGCGCACTTGCTGTTGAATAATCGCTTCCACCAACGGCGCTTGCCGGTCACGCTGGCTTTTGAATTCCTCCAATTTCGCTCTACGGGTTGCTGTCCGCTGCGGA
>CALESS010000302.1 GCA_937907495.1 uncultured Anaerolineaceae bacterium | reverse complement strand
ATTATTCTGGCATATTCCCTCCCCTGCGGGCTTATCCAACCTTCCGACATTTTTAAGCGAGGTGGATGCCATCACCGTTTCACTGGATGATCCACTGAGCAATTCAACCGCACCCACCCAATCTGATTTGATGAATGCCATCGGTGCAACCCTCGATAATTCCATCCGGCCAATCCAGGATCAATTTGGCAAACCCCTGGTGCTTGAACTTCGCTTTGCCTCTGCCAATGGCAGCGCACAGGGTTGCATCCCCCACGGGGATCAATGCATATCCGTTCAAAGCCTGGATCAACCTGCAGCTGATTACCCAACCATCACGCTGGATCTGGATGAACAGCTTGATCTCTATAGTGCCGCCTTGCAGGCGGTCAATGACCGACCATGGATAAATGGCGTGATCTCTGGCGGCTATTTTGCCCCCACGGTCCTCATGGATAAATCCTCCTCCATCCACGGCAAACCTGCCTCGGATGCCCTGTGGTATTGGTACCATGAATTTTTGAAGTAGCATACCAATCTTCGGAATTTAGAAATAAATAAAAAAACAAACCGGAGGAATGTAATGGAGCAGTTTGGCAACCCCAGCGTCTACGGGCTGGAACAGCAAGGTTTACGAAATTTGCGTCATGTTTTTTGGAATTTAACCCCGCCTCAACTTGTCGAAAAGGCGATCCACCGGTCGGAAGGCTCACTGGGGGATTCCGGACCGATCATCGTCAGCACCGGGCAGCATACCGGGCGGTCACCCAACGATAAGTTCGTTGTTCAAAGGGGGCTGCCCGACGAGGGAAAAATTTGGTGGGGAAAGGTGAATCAACCCCTCTCCGGCGAGAAATTTGATGCCCTTTTCCTCAAAGTCTGCGCCTATTTGCAGGGGCGGGATCTTTTTGTTCAGGATCTGGCAGCCGGGACCTATCCTGATTTTCAGTTGCCCATCCGGGTCATCAGCGAAGATGCCTGGACGAGCCTGTTTGCACACAATTTGTTTATCCGCCTCTCCCCCGAACAGCAGCGGAATAGTATTCCGCAATTTACCGTTATCCAGGCGCCGAACTTTCTGGCAGACCCGGCTGTAGATGGCACACGTACTTCAACTTTCATCGCCCTGGATTTTCATCGCAGAATCGTTCTCATCGGTGGCTCCAGCTATGCGGGCGAGGTCAAAAAATCCATCTTCACGGTGATGAATTACTTGATGCCGCAGGCCGGTGTTTTTCCGATGCATTGCTCTGCCAATATCGGCCCGCGGGATGATGTTGCGCTGTTTTTCGGCCTTTCGGGAACTGGAAAAACCACCCTCTCCTCTGACCCTGAACGGCGATTAATCGGGGATGATGAGCATGGCTGGGGGGAGGTTGGTGTCTTCAACTTTGAAGGCGGTTGTTACGCCAAAACCATCCGCCTGGATCCACGTTACGAGCCGATCATCTGGGAAGCAACACATCGCTTTGGCACCGTGTTGGAAAACGTGGTGTTCGATCCGCAAACCGGCAAGATGGATTTTGACGATGAACGCCTGACCGAAAATACCCGCGCGGCCTACCCGATTGACTTTGTGCCCAATCACGTTGCCGAGGGCTTTGGCGGGCAACCCGCCAATGTTTTCTTCCTCACGGCGGATGCCTTTGGCGTCCTCCCGCCGGTCGCCAGGCTTTCCGCAGAACAGGCAATGTATTACTTCCTCTCCGGCTACACATCCAAGCTGGCCGGGACGGAAAAAGGGTTGGGCTCCGAACCCCAGGCCACCTTCTCAACCTGTTTTGGCGCACCCTTCCTGCCGCTGCATCCTTCAGTCTACGCGAATATGTTGGGGGAGAATATCCAAAAGTATAGGGCCCAAGTCTGGCTCATCAACACTGGTTGGACAGGCGGCCCGTATGGAGTCGGTTCTCGTTTCAAACTCCCCTACACCCGGGCAATGATCCGCTCCGCTTTGAATGGAGCTTTTGACCAGGTTTCATTCCATCCGGATGAATTCTTCCACCTGATGATTCCAGAAAGCTGCCCCGATGTTCCATCGGAAGTTCTCGATCCGCGCTCCACCTGGGCGGATAAGCAAGCCTATGCCCTGGAAGCGAACCGCCTGATCCAACGCTTCCACAAGAATTTTGAAGCCTTCCGGGCTGGTGTTTCTCCTGCCGTAATCGCGGCTGCTCCCGGGAATCCCTGATTAATTGACGACCTGAACGAACTCCCTGGATATCCTGCCAGGGAGTTTTTCATGAAGTAGGCAACTGAACGTTCAGTTCCGGGTGCTTAATTGGGAATGTAGAGAAAAATCATCGCCCCTAATATCAGGAACGGGGCATAGGCAACTGCCATCGAGGGCTGGTAGTTTTTCCGCAGAACCGAAATGAGGATGATCAATCCGCTCGTCAGGCCGCCAAAGAACACCCCCAAAAGCAATCCGCCTGCGATCTGCGGCCAGCCGAGCATCAAACCGATGACGCCGCTCAGGGTGACATCTCCAAACCCCAGGCTTTCCTCGTCCATCTCAATATTACGCCGTTTGATCAACCATCTGCCGTACAGTCTCCCAAACAGGTAGAGGAGATACATCACCAGGAACCCAAATCCGCCGCCCAGCAGCGTAGCTCCAATCCCCCACAAATACCAACCCAGGGCCAGGCCAATGATGGCACCGACAATCGTCACACTCAGCACAATGGCGTGATGTTCCAGGTCCATCACGAACACGAGCAGGAAATAAGCCAGCAAACCCAGCCCGATCCAGTACCCCAGCATCCCGGGTGGGGAAAAATGCATCCAGAGGGAGGCTGCGAAAAAGATGAAGATCAGAATCCAGCGGCGAGTTGTGTGTTTTCGTCCACAGTGAGTGCAAGCCCTGAATGTAAGCCAGGCCCCCCACCCCACTGGCTGAAGGC
>CALESS010000301.1 GCA_937907495.1 uncultured Anaerolineaceae bacterium | reverse complement strand
TGGATCCAACGGCAGGGAGTTCTAATCCGCTATTTTAAAAACCACAACAGGCCTTCAAGCTGGATGGCATAGACACGCCGGGGTTTGGGCCCCACGAGCCCCGTATCATTGATGAAGATGGTGGGCGTGCCGTAGAAGTTGGTATCCACCACTTGCTTCAGTTGCTCTGTGACCCGCTCGCCGGTCTGGAGGTCACTGGCGCAGCCATTGATGATGGCAGGGTTGAGGCCCAGCTCACCCAGCAGCTGATCCACATAACCCGGCTGGTCAATGTCTGCCATGGTTCCGGAAAACATGCGGTCGTTAAATTGCCAGAAAAGGGCAGGGTCCTTCTGGTTGACGCAATACCCCACCCGGGCCAGGTATTCATTTGGCTCGTTGACCGGATAATTCAGGAAGATCAGGTTGGCATCATACCGGCTGGCAAGATCCCGCACATCTGCGTAGACCTGGCGGGTATATTCGCAATGATAGGAACCGATAAAGACGATTTGCTTTTCCGCCCCCGGCAGGCTGGCGGGAAACTCCGCCAACTGGATATCTTCGAGGGTCAGGGCGGCCGCCCCGTAGGTCAGGGCATCCACCGAGCAGGAGGGTGCGCCGGACACCTGGGTAGTGGCGCCGGTGGGATCAAAGATGCAAAACGCGTCCTGCTGGCGGGGACCGTTGCAATTGCCGAAGGTATAGAAGAAGTACAGGCCGCGGGCAAACAGGATGGAAGCCGCCAGCATACTGATGATGAACACCCAGGCGATGGCCTCAAAATACTTATTCAGGAAGCGGGCGGCGCCTTCGGAGCGGGTGATGACCACGCCCAGCAGCCTGGCTTTCATTTTCTGGTCGAAGCCGGTGTTGCAGGGTCGGAAGGTCACGCGGCGAAAGACGCAATCCAGCGCTTCGCGGGCCAGGGCCCGGTTGGAGGCGCTGAAGATGCCAAGAATGGAAAGGACAACGAATGAGGCGATACAAAACATGCTAGAGGACCTTTCGAACCTTCTTCAGGTTATCTATGAATGCCTGGGCGTCTTCTTCCGTGTTATAGAAATAAGCTGAAGCCCGCACGGAGCCTTTGATCTGGCGGGCGTTAAACCAGGAGTGGACGCAATGCTGACCGGAGCGCACCTGGATGTTCGCCATCTGGTCGAGCATGATCGCCACCTGGTGCGAATCTACGCCTTCTATATAAAAGGTGGTGATACCGCCGCGCAGTTTGGGGTCGGGGGTGCCAATCCAGCGCAGGCCGGGTAAATCCCGGATGCCGTTCATGATCTGCTGGGTGAGCAGGGTTTCCTGCTTTTGGATGGCATCAAAGCCCACCTGCATCAGGAATTGGGCGGCTGCGCCCAGGCCAATCATCCCGGCATAATCTTGCAGGCCGGCCTCGAACTTCTCCGGTGGGGGCAGGAACTGGCAGGTTTCATAGGTCGAACTGGCGACTGTATCACCGCCGACCAGGAACGGGTCCAGTTTCTCCAACAGGGAGAGCTTGCCATACAGCACGCCGGTGCCGGAAGGTCCCAGCATCTTGTGACCGGAAAGGGCCAGGAAGTCGGCATCCAGCCCGCGCACGTTGATCTTTTGGTGCGGGGCGGATTGGGCGGCATCCAGCAGCACCAGTGCCCCCTGGCGGTGCGCCTGTTTGATGATCTCGGCGGCGGGGATACTGACGCCATCCAGGTTGGAGGTCCAACCGAGGGCGACCAGCTTCACCCGGCCATCCAACAGGGCGGTAAAATTCGCCAGGCTGAAAGTTTCATCCGCGGTGGAGGGGATGATCTTGAGGGTGATGCCGCGGCGCCGGGCCGCCATCTGCCAGGGGATGAGGTTGGAATTGTGTTCCTTGTCGCCGATCAGCACCACATCGCCCGGCTGCAGCGCCAGGGCGTTTGCCACCAGGTTGATGCCCTCGGTGGTGTTGCGGGTGAAGAGGATTTCCCGCTCGCTGGCGGCGTTGAGCAGCCTGGCCAAAGACTTGCGGGCGGCGGCTACCTGGTTGGTGACGGCGGTGGAGAGTTGATGGTTGCTGCGCCCGCCGCAGGCGGACCAGTCGCGGTAGTAGGCCGTGATGGCTTCAATCACGGAGCGCGGCCGCAGGCTCTGGCAGGCGTTATCCAGGTAGATGTAGGGTCGGTGCTTGGGGTTTTCCTCCAGCAGCGGGAACTCACGGCGAATTTTCGTCACATCCATGGCTTATCCTCGGCAGGATCAAAATTGCATTGTGTGGAACGGAATGGATTATAAACCAAAATTTCCGCCCGCCGGGTGCGGCTGATGAGAATGATAGCCGGGAAAATTA
>CALESS010000300.1 GCA_937907495.1 uncultured Anaerolineaceae bacterium | reverse complement strand
AATACATTGAAAAAGATGCCGCTCTCGAACGGCGCTTTGCCCCCGTTTATGTGGATGAGCCTTCCGTTGAGGATACCATCCAGATGCTCTATGGCCTGCGGGATCGCTACGAAGCCCATCATAAAGTGCGTTTCTCTGATGAAGCCCTGGTGGCAGCCGTGCGCCTCTCCAGCCGCTACGTCACCGACCGGCGACTGCCGGACAAGGCCATTGATCTGATGGATGAAGCCGCCGCCAAGCTGCGGGTTGCCCTTTATTCCCTTCCCGGCGATTTGAAACAAATGAAAACGGATATTGACCGCCTGATGGCGGAAGAAGAACAAGCCGGGGTGGAACGAGATTATGAACGCGCGGCCCGTAAAAAGGCTGACCGCCTGCGCCTGGAAAGTGAGTTCAACCAGCTCCGCGATAGTTGGTCGCAAGAGCATGAGTTGGATGAAGTGGTGGATGTGGATGATATTGCCCAGGTCATCTCTCAATGGACGGGTATCCCGCTCAACCAGATGATGGAAACCGAAGCCGAACGCCTGCTGACCATGGAAACCCGCCTGCACGACCGGATCATCGGCCAGGAAGAAGCCATCCACGCCATTGCAGATGCCATCCGCCGGGCTCGCAGCGGTCTCAAAGACCCGCGCCGACCGATCGGCTCGTTTATTTTCATCGGCCCCTCCGGGGTGGGTAAAACCGAGCTGGCCCGTGCCCTGGCAGATTTCATGTTTGGCGATGAAGATGCCCTGGTGCGCCTGGATATGAGCGAATATCGGGAGCAGCACACCGCCTCCCGCCTGTTTGGTGCTCCTCCGGGGTATGTAGGCTATGAAGAGGGCGGCCAATTGACAGAAGCCGTACGCCGCCGCCCCTACCGGGTCATCCTGTTTGATGAGATTGAAAAAGCTCATCCCGAAGTCTGGAATGCCTTGCTGCAAATTTTGGATGATGGCCGCCTGACGGATGGTCAGGGACGGGTGGTGGATTTCCGCAATACGGTTCTGATCATGACCAGCAACCTGGGCACCGAATTTGTCCGCCAGGGTGGCACACTGGGCTTCCTGCAAAGCTCTGCCAACAGCGAAGAACAGGCCGCTCACGAGAAAATCTCCAAAGCCCTCAAATCCACCTTCCGCCCGGAATTTTTGAACCGGGTGGATGAAATCATCATCTTCTCGCCGCTCTCCCTGGAGCAGATGCGGGAAATTGTAGACCTGCAAATGCAGGAAGTTCACACCCGCCTGGAAGAGCATGGCCTAAAGGTTCAATTAACCCCCGCCGCCCGGGATTGGTTGGCGCAAGTCGGCTATGACCCGGCCTTTGGCGCCCGTCCGCTGCGCCGGGCCTTGCAGAAGTTTGTAGAAAGCCCGCTCTCCGTCAGCCTGCTTTCTGGCGATTACCAGGAAGGAGACACGGTTCTCGTGGATATGCAAGACGAAAAGATTGTCTTTACGAAAACCAGCCCTGAGGATGAAGAATCCGGGGCGGAACAAATGGACGAAAATGAACGTCACACCCCAGGAGACGAATAACGATGAAAAAAGTTTTTGGATTGATCCTCCTGTTCAGCCTTGTGCTGGCAGCCTGTACCTCCAAAGCCGGGCCGACCATGGAAGGCACGCCCATCAGTGGAACTTACCCCGGCCCGCAAGAGAATCCTTCCGCACCCGTGGAAAATGGCTACCCATCCGGGGTTCCAACCGATACGCTCATTCAACCGCCGCAAGTCGGAGATGAAAATTTGACCCGCGGCGAGGTTTTCCTCGAGTCCACCCAGTTGCTGACCCAGCCAACAACCCCGCCGCAATACCAATTGCAGGTCAGCGGCTCGCTGCCCACGCCCTGCCACCAAATACGGGCAGAGGTGAGCGCGCCCGATACCTCGGGCAAAATTGTGGTCTCTCTCTACTCGTTGGTATCACCCGATCAGCTTTGCACGCAAGTGTTACAGCCCTTTACGGGCTCCCTCTCCCTGGGCGATCTTGCCACGGGAGCCTATACCGTTGAATTGAACGGGGTCTCCGTCACCCAGTTTGACGTTCCCTGACATTCCCCTAAATCATTAGAACCCGGCGAAGATGGCAGCCAAACCCTGCAATCTTCGCTGCTTTTCTGGTATATACTTAATCCATGGCCGTGGACCGTAACGAAATCCTGGATTTGCTGAAGGCTGTCTATCCCTACCGCCGCCTCGGCGAGAGCGAGTTGGACCAGCTTGTTGAAAGCATCACGCCAGTAGAATATCGCTCCGGCCAAACGATTATCGAAGTGGGGGAAGAATCCTACACGGTCTTCCTCATCCTCGAAGGCAAGGTGGAACTTTGCCGCCGGATGGAGGGCAGCCAGGAGCAGCTTGCCATCCTGGATATGGGCGATCAATTCGGTTTTGAGGCCCTGGAAGTGGGCAGCCTGCGCCGCATGGGCGCCAAAGCCCTGGAGAATTGCATTTTGCTGGAACTGGATGGCGGGGAACTCCACCATCAAATGGATAACATTGACAGCCTTAAGCTGGGTTTGGGTATGCTGCGCAAAAGTTACCTGCTTTCATCCGCCGTCAACCTTTCCTGGCGTAACCCCGGTGAATCCGTCTATTTTATCGCCCGTCGTTCGATCCTCTTTCTCTGGCTGCGCTTGATCGTGCCCATCCTGCTGGCGCTGATTACGGTCCCCTTCTTCCTCTGGCTGCTGGGGGTTTTCCCCGCGGCGCGCACGGGGGTTGGCATCTTGCTGGGGTTGGATGTATTGGTCCTGGGCGGTTTACTTGCCTGGCAATATATTGATTGGTCCAACGATTACTCCATCATCACCAACCAGCGGGCGTTGTACCAGGAACGGGTGATCTTGATCTATGAAAGCCGGCAGGAAGCCCCCCTGGATGCCATCCTCTCCAACCAGATCATCACCGGTCAGTGGGGCCGCTGGCTGGGTTTTGGAGATGTGGTGGTGAAAACCTATTCCTTTACCCTGGCCCTGCCCAAGTTGGACCGTCCCCGCGAAGTGGTTGCGCTGTTGGATGACCAGGTCGCCCGGATTAAAGCCCAGGCCTCCCAGGCCGAGCAAGACCACAAACGCCGGGTGCTGGAAGAGCGCAGGGCAGCCGCCCGCGCCAGTGCAGACCGGCGCTTCCGTCCCCGCCCGCCCTCGGCCCCCGTGCAGGTGAAGAGCGGCGCCATCCCCACCTGGTTGAGCTTTTTTCTGCGCATGCATATCGAAAAAGAAGACGGAACCCTGATCTACCGCACTCACTGGTTTATTCTTTTCAAAAAGCTCTTTACGCCCAGCATCAGTCTCCTCTTGCTGCTGGCCTTTTTGATATTGCGGCTGGCAAACGTCTATACCTTTATTGGGATGGGGACGATATTCGGCCTCTTCATGGTCCTCTTGCTGGTGTTTGGCATCTGGTGGTTGTATCAATATGCAGATTGGGCAAACGACCTGTACATCATCACCGAAGATCAAATCATTGATATTTACAAAAAACCTCTCGGCACTGAACAGCGCCGCACCGCCCAGATTCGCAACATTTTAAGCGTGGAATTCGAACGCATCGGTTTTATCGGCCTGGTGCTGAACTTCGGAACGGTTTACATCCGGGTGGGTGAGGAAGAATTCACCTTCGATAATGTATACAACCCGGCCCTCGTCCAGCGGGAGGTGTTTCAACACCTGGCTGAAAAAACCCGCAAGGATCGCCTCTCCAACCGTATGGCCCAATGGAATGACATCGCTGATTTCTTCGTTCTCAACGAGGGTGTAAGCGAAGAACAAATCATCCAGGCCCAAAACGAGGATGAAGATGAGGATGCCCTGTACGAAGAAGACCTGACCTTGTACGAAGAGGGCGAAGAAGACTGGGAGGCGTGAGCCGCCTCCCCCTCCGCGACCTGCAATTGGACGAAACCCACCCTTTCAGGGTAAAATAAGTGTCCAAACAATAGAAAATGAGGTTGGAAGCATGGCAATTATGGAAATCGTTAAAGTTCCTGACCCCGTGTTGCGCCGCAAGGCCAACCGGATCACCAATTTTGACAAAGATTTACTGGAACTGATTGATCAGATGGTTGAAACGATGCGGGCTGCCCCGGGCGTCGGCCTGGCTGCGCCGCAGGTGGGTGTTTCCCAGCGTCTGATTGTGGTTGAATATGGGGAAGAGGACGAAGAAGGGGTGGAAAACGGCCCCAAAAAGCTGTTTGCCGTCATCAACCCGGAAATCATCGCCGCCAGCGAAGAGAAAGTAGTGGGTCTCGAAGGTTGTTTGTCCGTCCCTGGGCTGGTGGGCGAAGTGGAACGCCACACAAAAATCATCGTCAAAGGGCAGAACCGCTTCGGCAAGCCCGTCAAATATAAACTCGCAGGTTGGAAAGCCCGCATTTTCCAACATGAGATTGACCACCTGGAAGGCGTGATTTTCACCGATCTTGCCAGCCGGGTCTGGAAACCCACCCCGGAAGAAGCCGCCAGCATAAAAGACTAGATGCACCTGACGCACATCGCTCTGACTGATTTTCGCTCTTTCAGCCGCCTGGAATTGGATTTACCCGGGCGGCTCATGGTGTTTGTTGGCGATAACGCCCAGGGCAAAACCAGCCTGCTGGAAGCAATCTACTTCCTGGCTACCTTCACCTCTTTGCAGGCCGGCTCCGACCGCCAGTTGATCAACTTTTCTGCCGCCGGGCAGAACCTGGCGGTGGCCCGGCTGGTGGGTGATTTCAACAAGGCGGGTGCTTCCCACCGCCTGGAAGTGCGCCTGATCCAGGAAAATGGCGGTAATGGCGGCTCCCGGCTGCGCAAGCAAATCCTGGTGGATGGCGTCAACCGCCCGGCCCATGAGGCGGTCGGCTTCTTTTCCTCTGTCATTTTCCTGCCACAGATGACGCGCATCATAGATGGTTCGCCGGAGGAGCGGCGGCGTTACCTCAACCTGGCCCTCTCCCAGGCGGTGCCGGGGTATGCCCGCACCCTGGCGGAGTATAGCCAGGTGATGAGCCAGCGCAATGCCCTGCTCAAACAGCTCGGCGAACGCAGCGGAGACCCCAATCAGCTCAACCACTGGGACGACATGCTCTCGGAGCGCGGGGCTTTCCTGGTGCTGCACCGCAGCCGGGCCGTGCAGGAATTGGAACGCCTGTCAGCCCGCGTCCATTCCCGTCTCACACACTCCGCCGAGATTTTGCGCCTCGTTTACCAGCCCTCTTATGACCCCCTGCCCTCCGCAGAAGGGCAATACACCCTCAATCTGCGCTCCACAGCCCAACACTCCAGCCTCACCTACGCCGAAATTCAACAGGGTTTTCAACAGAGGCTGCGCCAATCACGGGTGGAAGAAATCCAGCGCGGCGTGACCCTCTACGGCCCCCACCGGGATGAACTGCGTTTCCTTGCCAATGGGGTGGACCTGGGAGATTACGGCTCCCGCGGCCAGGTACGCACCACTATGCTCTCCCTCAAACTGGCAGAATTAAGTTGGATCAAAGACCGCACCGGAGAATGGCCCGTGCTCCTGCTGGATGAAATCATGGCGGAACTGGATTTGAACCGCCAGGCAGATCTGCAAACCTACCTGTTGGAAGACGGCCCCCAGGCTCTCCTCACCACCACGGATAACAACCTCTTCACCCCCCAATTCAATGAAGCCTGCAAACTCTGGCAGGTCCACCAGGGACAAATCACCCTGCCATAATTCACCCCCGGCTGTAAATCAAATGGATACGCGTTATATCAAGGGGCTCTTGGAGGGAACGCCAACCCGCCGGGGGTATTGCCCCGGTGTGGTGGAGACCTTATCTACAATCACCAGGTAACGTTCATCGGTCACTCCCGGTAAAATCACCGGCTCCAAC
>CALESS010000299.1 GCA_937907495.1 uncultured Anaerolineaceae bacterium | reverse complement strand
TCCAACATGGCGATTGGACCGTTGTGGAGCGGGTGGCTGCGGTGCGCGGGTATGCCGTGCCACAGGAACCGGAAATCGAGAGTGGGCTATCCTACCTCGGTTCGGAGCTTGAGGAAGACCCGCATCGCTGTGTCGCATGCCACGAGGAACCCGCTATGCACGCGGAATTGTTTGGCCTGAATTGCGCCCGTTGTCACAATTCCGAATCTTGGACCCCGGCCTCGTTGACCCGCCATGACTTCCTCCTGGATCACGGAGGAAAGGGTGAAATAGACTGCCAAACCTGCCATACCGTAAACTATGCCACTTACGAATGCTATGGCTGCCATAAGGATCATCAAGAAGAAGAGATGGTGACGGTTCACCTTGAAGAGAAGATCACCGAAATTGCTCAGTGTGCGCTCTGCCACCCAACCGGTGTGGAAGGGGAAGCAGACGGTTTACGGAAGACCCGGCCTGACCTGTTCTCTCAACAGCCGGGAACGCAAAAGGATCAAAGTTCTACCCCCACGGTGCAGTTTGGGGTGGAACTCGTGAACAAACCTTGAAAAAATCCAATGAGGAACTGCCTGGCACAAAAATGGGAAAACATCAGGCAAACAAGGATGGGATAAGATGATCAAAAAAATCAAACAATGGATGAGGAAACCCCGGTTTTGGTTATTCTCGATCACGGCTGCCATGGTATTTGGGATTGGCGGAGTGGTGATCGTGAAGACCTATTTCAAAGAATACCTGAGCCCGGGTCCATTGTCCACCTATCATAATGGGGGTACGTTGGGTGGTGTAAGCTCCCATGCTGAGATTGGAACCAAGTGTATCCACTGCCATGCGCCGGTTCATTGCCTGACAGATACAAAATGCCAGGATTGCCACCTGGATATCGCCAGGGATCGGGAAAATGCCAACACCTTGCACGGAATGTTGCCCGGTGTAAGTAAGTGCCAGAATTGCCATCCCGAACATAACGGCGCAGATGCAGACCTGACGGTGGCAGCTTTTCCAAATGTGGACCATTTTCTGCTGGCTGGGTTCAGCCTGGTGAACCATCAGAAAAGCTATGACGGAGCGGATTTCACCTGCGAGTCTTGTCATGAAGATAAAGGTGAATTCCTCTCCACCATTGATTGTGTTACCTGCCACGTGGGTGAAGATCACGATTACGTTGCCCAGCATATTGAAGATTATGGTATGGCTTGCATCGAATGTCATGACGGGCGAGATCGGATGGTGAAGGATTTCGATCACGCTTCCTGGTATCCGTTGCAAGGCGGGCATAAAGACCAGCAATGCATCTTGTGCCATACGGAGCAACATTACGTCGGGCAGAGTACCCAATGCAAGGATTGCCATGAAGACCCGGAAGTTCACCTGGCGAAATTCGGCCTGGATTGCTCCCGCTGCCACACCGAAACCGCCTGGACACCCGCCGAGCTTATCCGGCATGATTTCGACTTGAATCGGGGCGGAGAGTTCGTTGAAGATTGCGAAACCTGCCATTTGGATACCTACACCGAATACACCTGCGTGGCTTGCCATTCGAACGAAGAAATGTCGCAGGTTCACCTCGCGGAGGGCATCCAGGAATTTGCAGATTGCATGAGCTGTCATCTTCCGGGCGAGGAAGGCGAAATCACCAACCCGCCGGTTATTGGATGGAAAAATATTCCATAGTCTTTATTTGCGGAGAAGTCTCACTCAAGAAACCCAAGCAGGACGAAATGAAGCAGTCCAGAAGGGATGGGCGCAATGAAAAAGATAATTTTGATCATCGCAGCAATTAACGCAGTACTCATATTTTTCGTGGGGGTGATGTTCTACCTGTCGGAGGTATATCCGTTCCGGCCGGGGCAGGCGCTATTCCCCCTTCAGAGCTTTGCCGAAGATGAACGGATCAATTTAACCAGCGATCCTTTCAAGCGGGCGGAGAAGAGCTTTGAACTGGTCGAACGCCGGCTGTCGGACCTCACCATGGTGACGGATCCCGGGCGTGTGGCTGCAACCGTGGATGCCTTTGACGACAGCCTGATCGGTGCGATTAAGAACATTGAAGGGGTATCCAGAGAGCAGAAGGCGGAACTCTATCAGGGTGTTGAGATTCTCCTCGCCAGAGTGGAGATTGTACTCTCCAGCCTGGAAGAGAAAATCGAAGACCAGGCATTGTCGGATTTGCAGAGTAAAGTATTTGCGCTTCAACAGGCCAATTCTCCGCTGGAGATCCAGAAAATCGGTGCCGAACCTTCCAGAATTCCGGCTGCCATCAGTGCACGATTAATTCCATTCCTGGATAATGATGTAGATCATGAGAATTTCCCACTGGCGGGGGGGCATGCCGGACTGGACTGCCTGGATTGTCACATTGAAGGAGAGTATGCTAACACGCCGGTTGAATGCAGTTATTGCCATACGCTCAAGCGAGACTTGTTCTTCATTCCGATTACCGGAGAAAATCCCTACCAGACGCTCAATGATGTTTACCCCGATCATTTTGAAGGGGAATGCTCCGATTGCCACTCCATTTTCAAGTGGGATGGAGAACCTTTCAATCATGAAGGCATAACCGAATGCAGCTCCTGTCATCTGGATGACATTCCAGATGCGCTGGAAGAATTGGCTCGAGAAACCACCCTCCTCATCAGTTGGGGCCGGCGGCAAAACTCTCCCACGGAACCCCTCTTTCACTATCCGGGTGAATGCATGATGTGCCATCAGGATACAGAAAGCTGGAAGGAATGGGATTTCAGCCACAACCTGGATAAATGCGAAGGCTGCCATCAAAATGCGGCTGCAAGGGACTTCTCCAAGGTGTTGCCAGAAGCGGAGGACTGCTTGCGAATTACAGAATGCGCAAGCTGCCATGTGTATGATGAACACGAAGAAGATTACGGGGATCAATGCACAAGCTGCCATAACAATTTTACGCACTGGCTGCCTGCATCCGTCAACCATGTCGGGTTGGAAAATTGTTACAAATGCCATGCGGATGACAAACCCAAGAAGCACTCCAACCTGATGTGCTCCTATTGTCATAATACCCAGGATTGGAGAACGATTATCTTCGAGCATCCTGAAACCATGAACATGCAATGCAGCGAATGCCACCAGGCACCGGCTGGACATGCAATGGGTGATTGCGCCTCATGCCATACATTGAATAGCTGGCATGATACCTCGATCTTCCACACGATGAGCAACTGCGTCAGCTGCCATCGGGCGCCGGGTGGGCATTTCCCGGCGGTGTGTACAACCTGCCATGTGACCACTTCCTGGCAAGAAATCATCTACTCACATGATGGCAAGTTCACATGCAGTGAATGCCACTCAGCCCCGGCCAACCATTATATCGGTGCCTGCGATGACTGCCACTTCCCCACCTGGTGGGATCATATTGACTTCGATCACACTAATTACCAGGATTGCAAGAGCTGCCACACACCTTATTCTCCCCATAACTATACGGGAGCAGGCTGTACGGATTGCCATAACACTGAAGATTGGTACCAGATCATCTATGTACACAACGTCAACTCCACTTGCACCAACTGCCACCAGAAACCCAGTGGCCATTGGTCGGGAGCTTGCAGCCGGTGCCATACGGTGGTAGATTGGAAGGATATTCACTTCGATCACACTGGATTTTCAGATTGCAAGGCGTGCCATACCCGCCCGGCTGGTCACCCGCGATCGCAATGCTCGCGCTGCCACACAACCGTGACCTGGTTGATCCCTACCCCCACGCCGACCTCCACGCCGATTCCATCTGTGACACCGATCCCGACGGAGATCACCCCAACACCGAGCGAAACTGTGGAGCCAACTCCTTCGGAGACGCCGGATCCCATCATCCCGGATTAGTTCAGAAACCACAGACGTCCGAGCCCTAAAACACTGTTCAATGAATCAAGCAAAGTAGAATGGAGAACAGCCCATTCTACTTTGCGTTAACGCAACAATTTTCGCTGGGGAGGGAGGATCTGGGAAAAATTCACGAAAAAGAACAGGGCTATTGATTGGCAGATGGGGATGGCTTATAATCTACCTTCGAAATCCGATTTGATTTGGAGTTTATTATGATGAAGAGCGGCGCCGAAATTCGGAAAAGTTTCATTGATTTTTTTGTTGCACGTGGGCATACTTTTGTTCCTTCCGCCTCGCTTGTTCCTGGCGGAGATCAGACGCTATTGTTTACCAATGCCGGTATGGTGCAGTTTAAGGATGTGTTCCTGGGAACAGACCACCGCCCTTACAGCAGGGCTGCCAACTCGCAAAAGTGTTTGCGGGTCGCCGGCAAACACAACGACCTGGATGATGTGGGGCGGGATAACACACACCACACTTTTTTTGAGATGCTCGGTAATTGGTCCTTTGGGGATTATTACAAAAAAGAAGCCGTCGCCTGGGCGTGGGAGTTGCTGACCGATGTGTGGGGGCTGCCAAAAGAGAACCTCTGGTCAACCTGTTTTAAGGATGACAAGGGCGATATTCCCACCG
>CALESS010000298.1 GCA_937907495.1 uncultured Anaerolineaceae bacterium | reverse complement strand
ATGGAAATGGATGTGATCCGCCTGGCGGATGATGTGACCAAGACCGCGGATGTTGCAGATGCCGAGAAGGGCGATGTCATCACCTATTCGATCACCATCAACAACTCCACCCCGGGCGATCTCACTTACAGCTTTGAGGATATGATCCCGGCTGGCACAACCTACGTGCCGGGTTCGGCAACCAACGGTGCGATTTTCGATAGCATCAACAACAAGATCACCTGGTCTGGCCTGGTGCCGGGAGCGAGCTTCCGTGACTACTCTATGACTACCCGTGCCACAGATGCCACCTGCAGCATGCCGTTGGCTAACAGTGGAGGTTATGTCAACCTTGAGCCATATGGCATAGCCACCCAATCTACCATCACGGGTGAAGGCGCCTGGGGCTTTACCGTCCCTGGCGATCCGGTCAACTTCTACGGCCAGAACGTCGGGAATGCGCTCATCTTTACGGATGACGCCTTCGGCTACTTCAACCCCTACGTTGTTACCCCGCCGGTCAACCCCGATATTCCGACCGCCGCAGCGCCGAACAACCTGCTGGCTTACTTCTGGCGCGACCTGGTGATCACATACGATTTAGCAACCAATAAGGGCGTTAGTCTCGCAAATCTGAGCACTAACGGCATCCCCACTGCTCATATCATCGAAATGGATGATGTCAGCCTCAAATCCGATCCAACCAAGACGTACGACGTTGAAATGTTCATCAGCAAGGCGGTGGATGATACCCCCGGTGAGTACGAAGTCGTCTTCGCTTATGACAATATCAACGGTCCGTTGGATATCGGCACCATTGGCCTCGAAAATGCCACCGGCACCGAGGGCGTGAAATACGCCTACAATGATGCCACTGCCCTGGGCGCCATCACCAATGGTATGGCCATCTGCTTTGACTGGAAGATTGTGCCGCCTCCGGCGACCGTTATCACCTTCCAGGTGGTAGTGGACGAAGTGCTGGGTGCGACCCTCACCAATACCGCCATCCATGACAACAACGCCCTGGGCACCTTGCCGGAAGAAGCCAGCGTTACGATTGGTCTGACAGCGACAAGTGGTTACCCTGTGGCCCTGGATGACATGTACACCACCACCGCCAATATGGCGTTGGATGTCCCGGCTGTGACGGGCGTCATGGCGAATGACATCTATGCCATGGACGACGGACACGCCGTCTCCCTGGTGACCGAAACCATGCACGGTGAGGTGACCCTCTACAGCGATGGTTCCTTCCTCTACACCCCGGAACCCGGCTTCGTGGGGGTTGACACCTTCGTCTACGAGCTGGTGACCTACCCCAGCGGTTTGAAAGCCCCCTGGACGGACCAGGCAACCGTGACCATCACGGTGAACCCAATGCGGTTCTTCCTGCCGGTCATCAGCCGCTAACCCGTTTTTTGCAGCTTGCTTTTCCCCCTCCTCCCGCCCGGGAGGAGGGGTTTTTTATCGAATTTGTAAGCCGTCTCCCGGCCTTATTCGCCTATAATTGATTTCACTACCTTTCGGAGAAACCAGGTTTCTTTTATGCCAAAAATTGGGGAGACATTGCGCAATCGCTACCGGCTGGATGCCATGCTCGGAGAGGGCGGCATGGGGACCGTCTACCAGGCATTTGACACCTTCAAAAACCGACCGGTGGCCGTCAAAGAGATGCGCCTGGCAGAGTTCCCCGCCGATGAGAATGCCACCCGGCAGGAAGAAGAAACCCGGCAGCGGAAGTCCCAACCGGTGACCCGCGGCCAGGCTCTAAAGCAATTCCGCAAAGAAGCCGATTTGCTCGTCCGGCTGCACCATCCGCACCTGCCGGAAGTGGAAGATTATTTCGATATTGCTGACCAGGGCTATTTTGTGATGACCCTGGTGGAGGGCCGCAACCTGGCCCAGGTGGTGGCCGAAAATCACCGCCCCCTGCCGGAGGTGTTGGTGCGTGGCTGGCTGGAGCAGATTTTCTCCGCTTTGGAGTACTGCCACAGCCAGGGGGTGATTCACCGGGATGTGAAACCGGAAAACTTGATTCTGACCGCCGCGGGTCAAATCTACCTGGTGGATTTTGGCATCGCCAAGAGCAAGACCGAATCCAGCGGCAGCTCCACCACCGTGGGGGCGCGGGCCTATACCGAGTTCTACTCCCCGCCAGAGCAACGCCCGGGCGGCGGCGGCACCGATGAACGCTGTGATATTTACGGCCTGGGGGCGGTGATGTATTTCCTGCTGACGGCAACCCCTCCCCAGGATGCCCAGATGCGTTCCGCCGGGGAGACGATCAAGTGGCCCAGCAGCCAGAACCCGCATATTTCCACAGAGATGGATAACTTCATCATGCGCTGCCTGCGGCTGGATAAGCGCGAGCGACCGCAATCCGTGGCAGAGGCCCGGGCACTGTTGAAGGGCGAACTCCCCGGGCTGGCGCCGCAACTGGAACCTGCCAACCGCCTTTTCGGGCAGGATGACCTGTTGCAGGCTGCCCTGAAAGCGCCGCCAGCCCCTGCCTTTCCGGAGGTGCAGGCGGCACCCGTTCTCCAGCCGCAGCCCCCGGCCGGCATTGCCGACCCGCAGCCCCCGGCGCGGCGCAAACGCTCCTTCTGGCAGCGCCGCAGTCTGTGGGCGGTGGGCGGCGGTCTCTTGCTGCTGGTGCTGGCGGGTGTGTTGCTCGGCGCGAGCCTGGCGGGCAAAAGCATCTCTCCGCGCAATGCCTTGCGGCAATTGCAAGCCGCTGAAGATCGCTACCAGGTGCTGGAGACTTACGCCCTGATCGTGGATACCCCCCACGGACTGCTGGCAAACGACCGCGGCGTGGATATGGGCCTGCTCTCGGTGGCTCTCAGCAGCGGCCCGGCGCACGGCCTGTTGAAGTTAAGCTCCGATGGCTCCTTCACCTATGTTCCTGAACAGGGGTTCAGCGGCATGGATGGATTTTCCTACCAATATGTGCCGCTCGATGCGGGCGATTCCAGCCTGCGTTCCGCACCCATCCCGGTCAGCATCCAGGTGACTCCGCTGGTGCGACTCTGGCTGCCGCTGATCGCCAAATGAGGGGAGGCCGGGCCAATGGCAGATCATCCCCATGCG
>CALESS010000297.1 GCA_937907495.1 uncultured Anaerolineaceae bacterium | reverse complement strand
CCTATCAAACCTGCCATCAAATATCCTGCCACGCCTGGAATTCCCATCTTTTTCTCCGCAACTGGAATATGCCAAGTATAACTGCAAGAAACAAAAAGGGTTATAGAAAATCCTTGCTAGATTCACTCAATTACGGTAAAACTACACCATGCCGGTCAATTCTGTAGATTCTCTTCTTCTCTCGTTAAAATCTGGTGGCGATTTCTCAGAGAATGTTGCCTATTCCCACACAGTCAGCGCACGCTCGGCGGAATTTATGGAGTGGCCCAATGAGATTCCGGCTGCTCTGCGGGATTCACTGCACAGCATGGGGATTGATCAGCTCTACTCTCACCAGCACCGGGCGTTGATCCTGGCAGGCCAGGCGAAGAACCTGGTCATCGCCACCGGCACTGCCAGCGGCAAGACGCTATGTTACAACCTGCCGGTTTTGCAGCAGATATTGACCGATCCCCTGGCGACTGCGCTGTACCTCTTCCCTACCAAGGCGCTGACGAATGACCAGAAGGATGAGTTGTTGCAAATCTGCCGGTTGCTGGGTTCGCCGCCTGCCATCAGTGTTTACGATGGCGATACACCCACTACCAGCCGCAGAGAAATCCGCGAGAAAAGCCGGATATTGTTGACGAACCCCGATATGCTGCATACGGGCATTCTTCCGCATCATACCAACTGGTATCGGTTCTTTTCCGGTTTGCGATTCGTTGTTATAGATGAAATGCATACCTATCGCGGAGTTTTTGGCTCTCATGTGTGCAATGTCATCCGCCGCTTGAAGCGGGTTGCCGCTTTTTATGGTGCTTATCCCCAATTTATTCTCACATCCGCCACCATTGGTAACCCGGTGGAATTGGCGGAAAAATTGATCGAAGCCCCGGTGGAGCTTATCCATGAAGATGGTTCAGCCCGCGGCCCCAAGCATTTTTTGATTTACAATCCTCCCGTCCAGGATATCGAACTGGGGGTTCGGAAAAGCGCATACAGCCAGTGCCTGGAATTGGCTGAAGATCTGCTGGAGGCTGATATCCAAACGGTTGTCTTTGCCCGCTCCCGTAAAACGGTGGAGCAATTCATTCGCGACTTGCGAATTCGGCAGCCCCAACGCCAGCAGCAGATCCGGGGCTACCGCAGCGGCTACCTGCCAAAGAACCGGCGGGAGATTGAACACAGCTTGCGCTCCGGAGATGCCCACCTGGTGGCGGCTACCAATGCCCTGGAACTGGGTATTGATATTGGCGGCCTCAATGCCGTCTTGCTGATGGGCTACCCGGGTACCATTGCCGCCACCCGCCAACAGGCCGGCCGGGCGGGGCGCAAGGAGGAAACTGCCCTTGCAGTTTTTGTTGCCTCTGCCAGCCCCATAGATCAATTCCTGACGCGCCACCCCGAATTTCTGGTAGATCATTCCCCGGAAACGGCCCTGATTGACCCGAATAATTTCCTGATTTTGCTCAACCACATCCGCTGTGCGGCGTTTGAACTGGCCTTCCGACCCGATGAAAAATTTGGCCACCTCGACCCCGGCTTGCTGGAAGAATTCCTGCGCTATCTGCTGCAAATGGGCATCCTGGTGCAACAAAACGGGCAGTATTACTGGATGGCGGATGAATATCCTGCTTCCAATCTCTCGCTCCGCAGCGCCTCAACCGATGTGATCGCCTTGCAGTCGGTGGAGGCAGGCAAAGGACATGTTATCGGTGTAATGGACCTCTCCAGCGCGCTATGGATGGTGCATCCCGGCGCGGTCTATTTGCACGAGGGAGAAAGTTATTTCGTCGAAGCCCTCGATCTGGAGCAGAAAACCGCCCACATGACCCCTCGCCAGACCGAGTACTTTACGAAACCCATCATCACCACCACCTTCACAAAAATCTCGGAACTGGAACGCCAGGCAGCCCCCTTGCACGACCTCTCCTTTGGGGATATTCAGGTCAGCAGCAAGGTGGTCGGCTTTCAGCGTTTATTGTGGGGTTCTCTGCAAATCCTGGATGCAAATCCGCTGGATTTACCTTCCACCGATTTGCGCACAACTGCCAGTTGGTGGAGTATCCTGCCCGAAGCGATCCAAAGGTTGGAGCAAGCGAACCTCTGGCGAAATTCGCCTAATAACTACGGCCCAGGTTGGGAGCGGATCCGCAAGCTGGTGCTCGGGCGCGA
>CALESS010000296.1 GCA_937907495.1 uncultured Anaerolineaceae bacterium | reverse complement strand
CATTGTGGGGGGCGCTGGGGGATGGCACACATCGCTACCGCTTGATCCTTTCCATCACCATCCTGGGGGCAATTACGACGGCCCTGTTGATCCCTGCTGCAGGGGGATTGGCTGCATTGTTGGTTGTGGTGGTGTTGTATGCCTTTTTGGCCTCCCCGATTCAACCCCTGGGCGATAGCGCCACCATCTCCATGCTGGGAGAGCGGCGGGAGAAGTACGGACTGGTGCGGGTGGGTGGCACGCTGGGCTTTGGGGTGTTGTCCATTCCAGCCGGCATTGTGATTGGGATGCTGGGCTTGCAGAGTATGTTCTGGATGTACGCCATTGTGATGACGCTGGGCCTGATTGTGGCACAGTTCTTGAGCTTTGACCGCTCGGAGTACACTGCTTCGGTGTGGTCCGGAATGGGGAAGATCCTCAAATCCCGCTTTTGGTTGACCTTTCTGGGGATGGTCCTAATGGCGGGGGCCGGGATGGCGGTCATTAACACGTACTTTTTGGTTTATATGGAAGAGGCTGGCATTCCCCGCTCGGCAATGGGTTTTGCCCTGGCCCTGGCTACGGCGGCTGAAGTTCCGACCATGTTAGGGTCCAACTGGCTGATCCGGAAGTTTAAATCTTCCGGTTTGATGGTGATTGGCATGTCGGCAATTGGGCTGCGCCTGGTATTGCTGGCCCTCGTACCCTTTCCGGTTCCGATCTTTATTTTGCAGATCATGCACGGGTTGACTTTTGCGGCTATCTGGCTGGCGGGGATAAACTACGTCGCCGAGAATGCCCCACCCGGTCTGCTGGCTACCACCCAGGCGATTTTTGGCGGGGTGATGATGAACCTGGGCGGGGCTTTGGGTAACTTTTTAGGCGGGGCCTTATTGGAACAGTTTTCCACTGCCCAGATGTATGGCATCATTGGGGGCCTGGTGTTGGTGGGGATGGTGATTTTTATCCGCCTGGGCGGCGTGCGAAGCCAGGTGGAACTCCAGGGGGCGTAAGTTTGGCGGCAGTCTGGCGGGCTGCCGGGCTATTCCTCCGCGGGCTTTACATCCTCATTGAGCAGCTCGCGGGTATATTGATCGGCATTTTCCAAAACACAAACCGGATTGATTTTGAAACCTTTGAGCGTTTCCACCAAAACGGTGGAAATCAGCAGGTCGCGCGCCCATTTCTTGTTGGCAGGCACGATCCACCAGGGCGCCCAGGGGCTGCTGGTCTTGTTGAGCATATCCTCATAGGCTTCCATGTATTGATCCCATAATGCCCGCTCTTTGAGGTCGCCGGGGGAAAATTTCCAGTGTTTGGCGGGGTCTGCCAGGCGCTCCAACAGGCGTTCCTTTTGCTCGTCTTTGCTGATGTGGAGGAAGAATTTGAGGACCGTGGTGCCTTCTTCCACCAGCAGGCGCTCAAATTCAGCCATTTGGAAGTAGCGTTTCTTCCACACTTTTTTGGGAACCAGGGAATGCACCCGCACCACCAGCACGTTCTCGTAATGGCTGCGGTTGTGGATGACGATTTCACCCCTGGCAGGGGTTTGCCGGTGATGGCGCCAGAGGTAGTCATGGTCAGCTTCAATGGGGGTGGGGACTTTAAAGCTGGCAACCCGCACACCCTGGGGGTTGACACCTTCAAAGACCCGGCGGATCACACCATCTTTGCCACTGGTATCCATCCCCTGCAGGATGACCAGCAGGCTGTGCTTGTGTTCGGCAGCCAGCAATTCCTGCAGTTCCTCCAGCTTCTCGGTTAAGGCCGCCAGGCGGGTGCGGGCTTCTTCCTTATCGCCGGCGATGCCGCGTGTGTCATTCGGGTCAAAATCGGCCAGCCTGATTTTGTTCTTATGGGAAACCATGTAGCGTTGCATGGAATTTCTCCTCCGGGTAGGGATTGTGAGATTTAAGGGATATTACTTCTATTGTATATGGAATTGCGGGATGTGGGTGGCATTTTGGGAAGAAATTCACCTGGCGGAAGGGCACGAACGAGAGATGTTCACCGCAGATCATTCCCGCTGATCAGCCAGAATGGAGATGGTTTGTAAGAAAAAACTGGCGGCCGGGAGGGCCGCCAGTGGGGGAGCTTAACACGGTGGATGTTTAGTAGGTATCGGTTATGGTGTTGAATACGTTGAACTTGCCGGTGGGGGTCACCAGACCCGGGATGCGGGCAATCTCTTCCAGGGTGGCATCGTCATAGATAACGATTTCACCTTCTTCGCCGGGTTTGGCGGCATCTCCCCAGATGCTGACCCAGATTTCGGTTCCCTGTTTGTTGTATTCAAAGTGTACTGCCCGGCCGTAGCTGGCTGCTTCCCAACACTTGTGAACCTGGCTGGGGTTGGATTTCGCGATGACACAAATAGTGCGCGAGAGGGCCGGGTCGGGGTTGAGGGTCATATCCACCCAGATCCATGGGCTGGTGGGGTAGGTCTTGATGAACAGGCTGCCGGAGCCGGGTAGGGGGGTGATACGCACGGCGGTCCAGGCGATATCTGGATGATCCACCGGGTCGGTGCTGATCGAAACCACGGATGCATCTCCGAGGTGAGCGGTGCTCCACACCGGGCCAAATTCAGGGTCAATCCAGTTGGCACCGCGGCCGGGGTGGGGAATTTGGGGAGTTTCCACCAGGGCTTCCAGGTCGCCTTCCAGGGTATCCACCACGGCAACCATGTTGGATTGATTGGCCGCCACCATAAAGTACCGCTTGGTGGAGTCCAGGCCGCCATCATGCAGGAAGCGGGCCGCCTCAATCATCTTGATGGAAGGATTGTTGGGGTCCAGGTAGTTCACCAGCCAGATCAACCCGGTTTCTTTGATGTTGATGATCCACTCCGGTTTGAAATGAGAGGCCAGGATGGAGGCGACGCGCGGCTCCGGGTGGTACTCCTCGGTATCATAAGTGTAGGAGCGGGTGCTGACGATTTTGAATGGCTCGAGGGTTTGACCATCGAGAATCACGAAATGAGGGGGCCAGTAACAGCCGACCACAGCCAGCTTATCGGTGAAATCGCCCTCTTCGCCGCTATACTTGCTGACTTCCACCGAGCGGGCATCATAGCAGAGTTGGGCTTCGGCCACCTTATCCGGGATTTTCATCCAGAGATCAATCAGGGCCAGTTTGCCATCCCGGCCGATGGTGTAGGCATAACGGCCCGTAGCGGACATGCGGGTGATGTGGACGGCATAGCCAGTGTTGACGGTTGTTACCACCTCATGCGTGTCACCATCAATAATTGCCACCTGTCCGGCATCGCGCAGGGTGACGATGAAGTAGTTTTGCCAGTCACGATCCGTCTGTGGCTCGGTGGGGCGCTCATCCGGTGGGATAATCACCTTCCAGGTGTTCAACATTTGTTCCAACGACATCTCGGGCGGGGTGGGGGGTTCAAGCTGCAGGAATTTGGCCAGGATGTCCGTTTGATCGTGGGTGAAGAAACCCTGTTTGCCCCAATCGGGCATACCGCGGTTGGTGCCGTTAAAGATGATGGCCGAAAGAGCGACAGTGCCTTTGGGGATGGTGAGATCGGGGGTAAGGCCAGGACCAGTGGCGCCTTTGCGCAGGGTACCATGGCAGCCGGCGCAGCGTTCAAAAAAGACCTGCTTTGCCCATTCGAAATCCGTCTCGGAGAGGGTGGATCCATCCGCAACCGGGGATTCAGGGGTGACACCGGTTTGGGTTGTCGGTTGCACATCTGGTACGCTTCCCACCTCTTTCAACTCGGCCAGGTATTGCACCATGGCGTTGATGGCAGTCTCGTCAAATTGATCCCCAAAGGTGGAGGGCATCAACCCCGCCTGGCAGGGTTGGCCGGAACAATCTTGGGAAACGTACTCATCCGGATCCACGATGGATTCGTGGATGAATTCGAGGGCGGTTTTGGCTTTCCCCTTGTAATCCGGGTTGTTGAGCAGTTCTTCGGCCTCACGGCCAAAGGTGGTGAGATCCGGGCCAAGGGTACCGGTGGCGTTGGGTACGCCGGGGATCACATGACAGGCTCCGCAGCCGCCATCCTTGAAGGCGGTGAGTGCCATGGCCGGGTCATACTCTCCGGGGGTTTGTCCACCGCTGCCGCCGGGGGATACAGGCGTGTCGGTCGTTTTTCCCGCACAGGCGGTAATCAAAAATCCGAGCAGCAAAAGAAAAACGAACAATTTAAGGTTCTTCATGGGGTTCTCCTGGTTCCTGGGATGAGAAAAATTCCTGCAGCCGGGTGGTGAGCGTGCCGGGCGGAAGTCGGAAATCCGCCTCGACCTCGGACAATGTGCAAAAACGGGCCATCAGGCAGCCGATACAATCGGTGCGTAATTGGATAAAAACACGGGCAGCACCCGGGGCCTGTTGCAAGGTGCGGAAAACAGTCCAATCCGGGCTGGGAATAGGTTTCATACTTTGATTATAGAGAGGATGGTGGGGGTGTCTTTGCGCTGGCGCAAAGAGGGCAACCCCTGGAAGGGTGCGTAAAAGCTGCTCCATTGAATGGGCTGAGGGTAGGCTGTGTAATGAGAAATGTTATGGATTAATGCCCACTAAAATTTGCATGATATGGGGGCACAATATACAAGGGGATTAAGCCCCTTGTTAAAGTGGACACGGTGTAATTCACGAGGGGTGGGAGGCGTGGGGCTTGAGCCGCTTGTTCTAGAAAGGGTGTACGTGAGAGTGGCCATTGCCCCCGGGCGTGAACGCTTAAGTTACAACTATTCCAGGTCTTCCGCCAGCCGCACCAGGCCGTGGGGGTTGGTGAGGGTAACCCGCTCGCGTCCTGTGGCGACCAGGCCCTGTTTCTCCCAGGCGCTGAGCACCCGGCTGACGGTGTAGAGGGTGGTGCCGGCCATCTCTGCCAATTCCTGTCGGGAGAAGGGCAAATCAATCAGAACACCCGTCTGCTGTTTGCGGCCGGCTTGGGCTGCCAGGCGCAGCAAGACCCTGGCAATGCGCTGCTGCACCCGCTCGGTAGCCAGCTCATGATAGCGTTCCTGCATCTCTTGTATGTAGCCGGCCATCAATTCCAGCAGGCCAAAGGAAACAGCCGGGCGCTCTTTCAGTAGATTGCTGAATGCCTGGCTCTCGATGCCGATGGAGGAACAATCTTCGAGAGCCTGGGCGCTGGCAGGGTAGGGGGAGGTGGGCCGGACCGCGCCGACAGCCCCAAAAAGTTGGTATGGCTGAAGGGTCCGTAAGTTGGTTTGTTGTCCATCCGGGCTGAGTTTGGTCAGCTTTGCCCGACCGGTGAGCAAAATGTAAATATGGGAAGCCGGGTCCCCTTCATGGAAAAAGTAAGCAGAACTTTCCACCTGCCGCGGGAAACCCAGTGAAGCAATGGCCTGCTGATCCTGCGGGGTGAGGACCTTGAAGATTTCCACCTGGCGAATAGCGGCCTCGAAGTTCTGTAACGGGTGAACCATGGATTAATCCTACCCCATTTTTGGAAAAAGGTGGCAGAAAAGCGGCGAAAATTGGCAGCGATAAAGAAGGGGTTTTACCGGATTTTCTTACTGTAAACCCGGTAGCGTTTGTAAACCTCCGCGCCGAAAC
The DNA here is from genome assembly GCA_937907495.1 of uncultured Anaerolineaceae bacterium. Lineage (GTDB taxonomy): Bacteria > Chloroflexota > Anaerolineae > Anaerolineales > Anaerolineaceae > CALESS01. The sequence continues at coordinate 992 of CALESS010000296.1, read as the reverse complement.
GGCGGGCCAGGGCCGGGGTGCGGGGATTGTCTTCGGAGGTCAGTGAAAAATCCATCCACTGGTAACCCCTGGCGGCAGCCCGGCGATAGAGTTCCGCAAATAACAGGATGACCAGGCCGCTGCCCCAATATTCGGGCAGAACCAGGATACTTTTAACGGCCAGGCAGCGGGTGGGCTGGCGGATGCGGCGCAGCAGGCTCAGGTAATTCCAGGGATGGCGCAAGCCGTTGGCGTGGATGAAGGCTTCGTTCAGGTTGGGGATGCCCGGGAAAAACCCGATTACCTGGTCTTCATCCTCGGCGAACAGCACCAATTCCGGGTCAGCCAACTGGCGGAAGGGAGAGAATAATTTGACGACCGCCTCCCGCTGCCAGGGGGTGTGATCGGGCAGGTGAGCCAAAGCCTGGTTGAGCAAATGGTGCACCCGGTCAATTTCCAGGTCCCATTCTTCCAGGCGGGCGGAGCGGATGCGATAGGGCAGGCGGGTTCGGGCGCGCTCGGCCATCTGGAAGAGGGATTGAATCTGGGGTGTGTCGCGGATTTCCAGGGCGAAGGCCAGGTTATCACCCCGCAGAGGTGTGAACCCATAATCTTCCCAAAAAGCGTGGTAGTAGGCGGGGGTGTGCCCGCAGAGTAAGGCGGGCGGGCGATCCCGCCCTTCGATGAGTATGCCATAGCCGTCTTCGTAATCAAAATTGAAGGGGCCGCGCAGGGTGTCCAATCCGCGCGCCGCAGCCCAGGCTGCGGCGGCATCGAAGAGAGCAGCGGCGACGGCAGGCTGCTGGATACATTCAAAAAAGCCGATCACGCACTCGGGGGAATCGCGCAGGCGGTTGGCGGTGAAATCCTCGGCGGCGCTGATGGTGCCAACGGGCTGGCTGCCCTGCCAGGCAATGAACAATTCGGCCTGGCTGTGGGAGAGGTATTCCGATCGTGTGGGCTCCAGCAGTTTGCGGCGTTCCGGCAGGAGAGGCGGCACCCAAAGCGGATCT
>CALESS010000295.1 GCA_937907495.1 uncultured Anaerolineaceae bacterium | reverse complement strand
GAAGCTGGGTGGGCTGGTGAGCGTGTTGGATGAGGGGGCGGGGGTGGCGGTGGGTACGCGGGTGGGCAAGGGGGTTGGCGTTTGCGGGGAGAAGGAACCGGCGTTTTCCTCGATGGGGGGCACAAATGCCAGGGCGCTGTCTTCAAAGGTTACGAACCAGAAGGTGAAACCAAGGGTGAAGACGGTCAGCAGCGCAGCGATGGGGATGAAGATCCGCAGCCGTTTGCGCTGGACGGCCATCGGCAGGGGCTTGGCAGTGGCATCGGCATCAATTTGCTCCAGTTCGGCGCCATGCTCCTCTTCCATTTCGTGGCGGCTGATCTTTCCGTTGAAGATGCTGGTGTTGAAGCTCTTGAGGTGGACGTTGTAGAAGTGCCAGATCAGGATGGCCAACACAGCCAGCACGGCTTCCAATCCGTGGGCCACTTTGGCAGCCGGGATGAATTGCCCGGGCAGAACCTTGGTGACGGCGATGGGGTTCCAGAGCATGAAACCGGTGACGCCCATCAAAATCAGGCCCCAGATCACCGCCCAGTATTCCAGCTTCTCCATGAAGTTGTAGCGGCCCATCCGCGGGGCTTTTTTGGCCAGGTTGAGGTTATGGAGGAAGAATTGGATCGCATCTTTGAGATCTTTAAAGCCGGGCAGCATGGTGGCGCTTAATCCCTGGACGTAGAGCAGGTAACCGGCATACAGGAAGTGGTAAACCGATTCCAGGAAGAACATGACAGCTGCCACGCGGTGGATGATGCGGACGATTTCAATTCCGCCCAACACGGCTACGAGCCATTCCGAGATGCCGGCCTGTGAATATTTTTGGATCAGGCCGGTGACTCCCAGCGTGCCAAAGGAAATAATGAGCAGGAGATGCTCGATGCGGCGCAAGACATTGAAGCGGACAACATGGGTTGAAGTGGTCATGGCTACTCCTCCTTCTGGCTTTCACCGGGGGCCGCAGCGGGGGTTTCTGCCGGAGGGGTGGGTGGGGTCGTGTCGTGATCTGTTTTTTTGCGTTTGCGGAAGACGGTGCGTTTGGCAATGTCACTCAGGACGATAACGCCCATACCCCCCAGCACCACGGGGATGAGAATTTTGTAGAACCATTCGACATAGAATACCACCGGGTAGCGATCTGCCGAGGGGATGTAATGGCTGAGCCACGAATCGGGGAAGTTTTCGGTGGCAT
>CALESS010000294.1 GCA_937907495.1 uncultured Anaerolineaceae bacterium | reverse complement strand
TAGAGCGCCCAGCACAAAAAACCCAACAGGGAAAGTGACATGAGCATGCGGAGAATAAAAACAAGAAGGGCGGTCATTTCATTTGTCCGGGAAGGGTTTTAGATCCGAAGTGGGAGTTTTATGCACATTATCACTTTCCGGGGGGGTGTCCTCTGCATAAATCAGGACCACGCCAGCCAGTGATATGACATCCCCCGGGTTGAGAGCCACCTGGGAAATCCTTTGACCATTGACATAGGTGCCGCCTGAGGAATTCAGGTCAAACAGCACGTAATGATTGCGAACGGCGCGTAACTGGGCGTGCTGTCGGGAGACCCGGGGATCCTGGAAGATTATTTGATTATCCGCCCGGCGTCCCAGGTTGGTTACGCCGGGTCCGAGGAGAAAGATCTCACTGCCGTTGAGGATGAGATAGCCATGAACAGTGTCCGGCAATCCCTGGGGAATGGGGAGCGGGTTGGCGGCCACCGTAGAGGTCTGGGCGATAATCTCCTCCGCCGGGAAAGAGGCCTGGACCTGGATTTCACGCTCTTTCAGGTCATAACTGCTTGCCAGGCGGATCACCGGTGTTTGAGGGAAGCGGATACCGGATTCGTCACAGGCAACCTGGAGAATGCGAGCCAGGGCATCCAGACCGGGCAGGTTGGACTGCCAGGCGGGCAAATCGTGGGGGTGAACGAGGATCATAAAGAGCGGTGGGGCAATCAGTTGGCCGCTGGCATCCTGAACCATGGCAGAGCGCAATGCGTTCATTAATAGGGCCGCGATTTGCTCTTTCCGATCACCCCAGGGGATGAGAGACAGGCTTCCTTCCAGGAAGGATTGCAAGCGTTCTTCCAACTCTGCCATGTTAATCTTCATAGGCTCATTATACCGAATCCGGGGAGGGTTCTAAAGATATTGCGGGGTGAGAAAGGTCTGCCAGCCGGGCGTTGGTCAGTTGCAAGAGAGAGGCAACTGGCAGGCAAATGTTGAGGCCGCGCTGCCCCCCGGAAATATGGATTTGCGGGAAACCCTGGGCGGAATGGTCCAGCACCATCTGAAAGCCTCGGTTGAGCAGGGCGAGGGGGGAGATGCCGCCGGTTTGCAGGCCCGTCAGGGTTTCGGCTTCTTTTTGGGTGGCCAGTTTGATTTTCTTTTGATGAACCGCCGCAGCCACCTTCTTTAAATCCACTTCGGCATCTCCGGGGATGATGGCGAGAATAGGTTTGGCAGGTTTCTCTGCCAGCAAGACGATGGTTTTGAAAACCTGGTTGGCAGGAACCCCCAGCAGACGGGCGGTTTCAAGCGCGCCGAGTTTTTCAGCGGGCAGTTCATGGGCTGTAAAGGGTATATTTTTCGCTTGGAGCATGCGGGTGATGTTATTCGAGATCATGTCAGCTTTCAGACCGCAGGTAGATGGGATTACTGAATATCCAGGCGCGGCGCCTGCCACGGAAGCGCAGGTAGCATTCCACCCGGTAAACGCCGGGGGTGGAAGCCAGGTAGGTGCAGATGCCCTGGTTGACCCAGCTCTTGACAATTTCACCATCACAGAGGAGGTTGCATTCACAATCCTCCGGCAGACGAATCTGGAACGTGATGCCACTGGTGAAGGTGATTTCATCTCCCATGATGAGGGTTTGACCGAGTGCGTGACCGGTGAAGCGAAATCCGCGGGTGGGGGCGGGTAAATCATAACCAATAAAGCAATTCCCATTTTTGAGGGCGGTGTAGATGAGACGGCGGTCTTCAGAGAGGTTGCCTGTGAGGCCGGTTGGGGTCAGCAGGTGGGTGTTGACGGCTCTGAAGTGGTATTCATAGGGGTATATCACTTTTTTGAGCGGGCCCAAGCTCATGGGGAGGGCATGGGCATCGGAGCCGCCAATGGCGACGATTCGTTTTCCACTGCGGGTGAGGTCATCCCAGCGCGCGACGGCAGCGGGAGGTGGGTTGTGGGCAAGCAGGGAGGGGAAAAGGGCGTAAAAAACCGCCTGGAATTTGTTTTTGGCAACATCTTTCAGTTCACTGAATCCGTTCCAGAGTTCCAACCCGGTGAAGTTGCGAACTGACCAGTCTTCCCAGGTAATGGCAGGTTCGTTGAAAGAGGGCAAGGCGGATTCGGTGGGATGGGCGAGAAAGCAAAGCCCGCCAGCGAGGTTGACCTGGTCAATCAGTTGTTGAGGCTCCTTTGAGAACTTGGTCAGCTCACGACCAGCACCAAATACCAGCAGGTGGTTCTTTTGCGGAATTCGGTTGCGATCGTGAATTTCCTCGCCGGTCAGCAGGATCAACTGGCGGGTGCCATTGGAGAAATAGCGGTCTGCATTCTGAACGTAGACGTTGTGATCGGTGACCAGGATTCCATCCAACCCGGATTTCAGAGCGATGTTCCCCAGTTGCGCATGGCTGCCGAAGCCATCGGAATAGGGGGTGTGCATGTGAAGGTTGATCAATAATTCTTCCATCGGAAGCGGGGTTTCCTGTCAGCAGTTCGGGTGAGATGAGAGTTGAATTTTGGTTGACGATTCCGGGTAGACACAGGTATAATTTCACCTGTTATTCAAATCAGGAGGATGAGCGTGGAACTTACTGGATACTTTGACATTGCATTAATTATAACGGCAATCGCATTGATTGTTATGGTGATCCTTCAAAACAAGGGTGTTGGCCTGGGTGGACTAACCGGGCAGGATTCCGGGGGCGTTTTTACCGCCCGCCGTGGAATTGAGAAGACAATCTTCTGGATCACCATTGTATTGAGCATCGTATTTGTGGTCCTGACGTTGGTAACCGTCATCATTAGCTGATTGATCCTAACCACCGCCGGTATTATAAATTCGTAGATGAATCCGGGCGACTCGTCCCCAGGGGTGAGCGCCCTTTTCCTATTATGAGGCTATGAAAAAATTACGCTGGCAGCTTATTATCATATTCCTGACGGGCCTGGTCGTGGGGGTTTTACTCCTGACAGAACAGCAGCCTGTCGTTATCAACCCGGAAGCCACACCTGAACCCACGCAGGGGGGCATCTATCGGGAAGGTTTGATTGGTTCTCCCCAACGTTTGAATCCATTGCTGGATTATTACAACCAGGCTGACCGGGATATCAACCGGCTGATCTTCAGCAGCCTGGTAAAGTTTGATGGGCGTGGGTTCCCGGTGGGAGACCTGGCTAAAGAATGGGGGGTCAGCAAGGATGGGACCATCTACAATCTGACTCTGAAGGAGAACCTGCGCTGGCAGGATGGCAAGCCCATAACGGCAGCGGATGTAGCTTTCACAATCGAGATGATGAAAGCAGGCGAGGGGGTGGTTCCAGAGGATATCCGGGCGTTTTGGAACGATGTTGAGGTGGCGGCGCTGGATGAGGTCAGCCTGCAATTCCGGCTGCCGGAGCCATTTGCTCCCTTTATGGACTATCTGACCTTTGGCATCCTCCCCCAACATAAGCTGGGGGATATAAGCTTTGAAGATATGATTGATGCGCCTTATAACCTTCAACCCGTCGGCAGCGGCCCCTACCGTTTTGAAAATTGGATTACCGAGAATGGAACCATCCAGGGGGTGGCGCTGGTCATATCCGAAGCCTATTACGGGAAGAAACCCTACATCGAGCAAATTCAATTTCTGTTTTACTCCACCCCTGAAGAAGCCCTGGCTGCCCAGCAGGCAGGTGCAATCATGGGGATTGGAGAGGTGGATCGTTCCATACTACTGAAGGTGCTGGGGGATGAAAATCTCGGCCTGTATACTGGCAGAAGCCCGGAAATG
>CALESS010000293.1 GCA_937907495.1 uncultured Anaerolineaceae bacterium | reverse complement strand
CCCAAAATCCCGGTGCATGTTGCCATCATCATGGATGGCAACGGACGCTGGGCAAATGCCCGCGGCCTGCCGCGCCTGGCTGGTCACCGCGCCGGAACGGAAAACCTGCGCCGGGTGATCCGGGCGTGTGTGGAGTTCGGCGTGCAGTACCTCACCATTTACGCCTTTTCCACCGAAAACTGGGGCCGCCCCAAAGAAGAAGTGGATGGCCTGCTGATGCTGATGGAAAATGTGATTGACAACGAACTGGAAGAACTGAACCAGGAAGGCGTCAAGATTTTGCACATCGGCCACATGGATCAGTTTGCCCCGGCCCTGCGCGCCAAGGTGGAGCGCAGCATCGAGGTCACCCGCAATAACCAGCGCCTCACCCTCTGCCTGGCCTTCAACTACGGCGGGCGGGATGAAATCGTGTGCGCCATCCGCAGCATCCTCGAGGCCGGCATCCCCGCCGAACAGGTGACGCAGGAACTGGTCAGCCAGTACCTGTTCACCGCCGGCGTCCCCGACCCGGATTTAATCATCCGCACCAGCGGCGAATTGCGCATCAGCAATTTTCTCATCTGGCAGGGGGCGTATGCCGAGTGGTACGTCACCCCCACCTACTGGCCGGATTTTGATCGCCAGGAGTTCCACAAAGCCTTGCAATCTTATGCCCTGCGCGACCGGCGTTTCGGCCGGATTTCAGCGGAACCCTAGAGGCGTATGTTCAATCAAAGAATGTTGACGGTCATCGTCCTGGTGCCCATCCTGGTCCTTCTCATCATGTTGGGCGGATGGGCGCTCACTTTAATTTTAAGCGGGTTAATGGCCATCGCCGGTTGGGAGTTCTGGCGTCTCTTTAAGGCGGGCGGTTATACCCCTTCGCTGGTGCTGTTGAGCGGGGGAACGGCGGCTGTGCTGCTGGCGTTCGCTTTTTTTGGTTTTACGGGCAGTCAGATCGCCCTGGCTGTGCTGGTTTTGCTCGCCATGGGGCGCAGCGTTTTTTCTTTTGAGCGCCAGCAGACCACCCAGCCCGCCAGTGATTTTGTCATCACCCTGGGCGGCATCCTCTACCTGGGTTGGCTGGCCATCTTCATCCTGGCGCTCCGCCGCCTGCCAAACGGCGAATGGTGGATGCTGACGGCGCTGCCAGCCATCTGGCTGGCGGATGGTGGAGCTTACCTGTTTGGCCGCAAAAACGGCAGGCACAAAATGGCCCCCCGTTCCAGCCCCAAAAAGAGCTGGGAGGGCTATATCGCCGGGGTGCTTTTTGGGGCCGTGGGGACGATGGGCCTGGCTCTCCTCTGGGGCCTGCGGGCGCCGGAAATCACCCCCCTGCGCGGCCTGTTGCTGGGCGCGGTCATCAGCACGCTGGCCCCGCTGGGCGACCTGGGCGAAAGCGTTTTGAAACGACAATTTGGCATCAAAGATTCGGGGACTCTCTTCCCCGGACATGGCGGCGTGCTGGATCGGGCAGATTCCACTCTCTGGGCGGGCGTGATCGGTTTCCTGATGATCAGCCTGCTCTGGTGAGCTGACTCCGGCATGCTTCTTTCCACAATTTCCTAACCACTTCAACTGGGAGGGCGAACCATGATGGATACACGTCCGACACGCAACCTGGCACTGGATTTGGTGCGCGTCACCGAATCGGCTGCCCTGGCGGCAGGCCGCTACATGGGCCGCGGTGACAAAATCGCCGCCGATAAGGCCGCCGTGGATGGTATGCGCCTGATGCTCAACACCATCCAGATGGATGGTGTTGTGGTCATCGGCGAGGGTGAGAAGGATGAAGCCCCCATGCTCTTCAATGGGGAACACCTGGGCACTGGCGAACCACCCCTGCTGGATATTGCGGTGGACCCGATTGACGGCACCCGTCCGCTGGCACACGGCATTGGCAATTCCATTGCCACCGTGGCGCTGGCGCCGCGGGGCAGCATGTTCAACCCCGGCCCCCTGGTTTATATGAACAAAATCGCGGTCGGCCCGGCCGCCCGGGATGTGATTGACATCGAACGGCCGGTGGCGGATAACCTGCGTGCCATTGCCCGCGCCAAGGGCGAGAACGTGGAAGACCTGACCGTGGTTATTCTGGACCGCCCGCGCCACGCGGAATTAATCCGCCAGGTACGCCAGGTGGGGGCTCGCATCCGGCTCATCCCGGATGGGGATGTTGCCGGAGCCTTGATGACCTCCATGCCGGAGACCGGCATTGACGTGCTGCTGGGTGTGGGCGGCACGCCCGAAGGCGTGCTGGCTGCGGCGGCCCTGCGCTGCACCGGCGGTAATATCCAGGGCAAGCTCTTCATCCGCGATGAAGTGGAGCGCCGTAAAGCCCTGGATATGGACATGGATATTGAGCAGGTGTTGACCATGGACGATTTAATCTCCTCGGAAGATACCTTCTTTGCCGCCACCGGCATCACCCACGGAGATTTGCTGCGCGGGGTGGATTACTTTGCCGAGGGCGCCCGCACCGATAGCCTGGTGATGCGCGGCCTGACCGGAACCACCCGCCGTATCATCGCCACCCATCGTCTCTCCAAACTTGGGCCGCTCTCCAGCATTCCGTATTAGCCGCCCATCCACTGTTTTTCACAATTTCATCTATCAGGCGTGGCCGGAGGATTGCTTCGCGCCACCCGAGGAGCAGGTAAATGAACGAAGTCGTACTCGTAGATGCCGTCCGCACCCCCATCGGGGCGCTGGGCGGAAGCCTGGCAGCCGTGCGCCCGGACGATCTCGCCGCGCACGTCATCCGGGCGTTGTTGGAGAGAACCGGACTGGATCCGGCTGCCGTGGAAGAGGTCTATTTTGGCTGCGCCAACCAGGCGGGTGAGGATAACCGCAATGTGGCCCGCATGGCAGCCCTGCTGGCTGGCCTGCCCGTGGAGGTGGCCGCGGTCACCTTCAACCGCCTGTGTGCCAGCGGACTGACGGCTGTCAACATGGCGGCCCGCGCCATCCGCGCCGGGGAGGGCGAGGTCTTCATCGCCGGCGGCGTGGAAAGCATGTCCCGCGCCCCGTACTCCCTGCCCAAGGCCGAAACCGCCTATCCGTATGGCAACCTGACTGTTTATGATACCGCCATCGGCTGGCGTTACCCCAACCCGCGCTTCGCCGAACGCTATGGAATCGAATCCATGGGCGAGACAGCCGAGAACATTGCCGCGCAGACCGGAATCAGCCGCCAGGCGCAGGATGCCTTTGCAGTGGAGAGCCACCGGCGGGCGGTTGCGGCGCAGGATGGCGGATATTTCGCCCGGGAGATTGTGCCGGTGCCCGTGCCGCAGAAAAAAGGCGGCCCGCTGCTGGTGGAAAAAGACGAACGCCCCCGCAGGGATACCTCGCTGGAGGCCCTGGCGCACCTCAAACCGGCTTTCCGCAGAGATGGCACCGTGACCGCCGGCAACTCGAGTGGCATCAACGATGGCGCAGCCGCCTTGCTGGTGATGAGCGCCAGCCGTGCCCTCGCCCTGGGGTTAACCCCGCTGGCGCGGGTGATTGGCTCGGCGGCGGCAGGTGTGCCGCCGCGCACCATGGGCCTGGGGCCGGTCCCGGCCATTCAAAAATTGTTGGTGCGCACGGGGCGCACCCTGGAAGACCTGAACCTGGTGGAAATCAACGAAGCCTTCGCCGTCCAAACGCTGGCGGTGATGCAAGAACTGGGCTTAAATCCGGAGCAGGTGAATGTAAATGGCGGGGCGATCGCCCTCGGACACCCGCTGGGCTGCTCCGGGGCGCGCATTCTAACCACCCTGTTGCACGAGATGCGCCGCCGGGCGCCGCAAATGCCCCGCCCCTTCCACGGGCTGACCAGCCTGTGCGTGGGTGTCGGCCAGGGCGAGGCCACGCTCATCGAATGGGTGGATTCGTAATATGAAGGTGCTGGTCACCGGTTCCAGCGGATTCATCGGCGGTGCGCTCTGCCGGGCCTTGTGCGCCCGGGAGGGTTATGAGGTGGTCGCATTCCACCGGCCATCCAGCACATTGCGCCTGCTGGAAGACCTGCCCGTGCAACACGCCATCGGCGATCTCACCCAGCCTGCCACCCTGCAAGCCGCCATGTCGGGGGTGGAGGTGGTGTTCCATGCCGGGGCGCTGCTGGGAACCAGCCAGCCGGGCCGCAGTTATGCGGTGACCGTCCAGGGGACGCAGAGTGTGTTGCAGGCCGCCCGCGTGGCGGGGGTGCGCCGGGTGGTGCATACCTCTTCGGTGGCCGCCCTGGGTGTGCCGGAAGCAAGCCGTTCCAGTGGGCGCGGCCTGTTAACCGAGAACCATGCCTGGAATTACCGCCCGGATTACTGGCCTTACGGTTATGCCAAATACCTGGCCGAGCTGGAAGTGCAGCGCGCCGTCAGCCTGGGGCAGGATGTGGTGGTGGTGAATCCCAGCCTGGTTTTTGGGGCGGGGGATATCTACCGCCAGTCCAATTCACCGGTTGTGCAGGTGGCACGGCAGAATCTGCCCTTCATTACCGAAGCCGGGGTGAACGTTGTGCACCTGGAGGATGTGGTGGAAGGTCACCTGGCTGCGCTGGAGCGCGGCAAGTGCGGTGAGCGTTATATCCTGGGCGGGGAAAACCTGACCGTGGAACAACTGGTGAAGCTGATCGCCGAGCTGGCGGGGGTAACGCCCCCCAGCCTGATGCTGCCGCCGGGACTGGTGCGCTCCCTCAGCGGGGTGTTCGGCGTTTTTCAGTCCTTCCTCCAGCTTCCCGTCAGCATCCAGGAGCTGCGCCTGGCCGGATATTATTTCTATTATGAGACGGAAAAAGCCCGGCTGGAGCTGGGTCTCCCCCGGCCCCGGCCTGCCCGCGAGGCGCTCTCTGCGGCGCTGGATTGGTTCACCCGGGTGGGGGCGGTCAAGCCGAAAGCCAATTAATTTTGCCAGCCCCCGCCGATGGCCCCCGCGGCCCCTGCGTCCTCCCGCCCGGGCGGGGCGCTGATGGCGATCTCCCCGTCTGCTTTCCATCCATGTATATTTTGCAGCGCATCGCCCGCTGCCCGGCTCACTGCCAGGCGGAGGCGTAATCCTGCGCATACTGCTGGAAGGAGATCGGCGGACGGCCAAGGAGTCGCTGCACTTCACCGGTCACTTTATCCGCCATGCCATTGCGGGTGGAAAGATAAAGGCCGGTCATCACCAGCGAAAACATGAACGGCGTGCCGCGCTGCAAGCGGGTGAAGAAGAAGCGCAGCGGCGTGGGGTTGGCGTAGCGGATGGTGCGTCCCAGTACGCCGCTTAAAAACCCGGCTGCCTGCCAGTAATCCAGGGCTTCCGGGCCGGTCAGGTCGTAGGCCTGGTTTTCATGTCCGGGATCGGTCATGGCAAGGGCAGCCACCGCCCCAATATCCCGCACATCTACGAAGCTGGTGCGTGCCTTGCCAACGGGCACAAAGATTTCGTTTTGCTCCCGAATTTCCTGCCGGTGCGTGGTGTTGAGATTCTGCATGAAGAAGCTGCAGCGCAGGAAAGTCCACTTCATCTGGGACTGGACCAGGTATTCCTCCACTTTGTAATGCGGGACAAATTTCGCCTGCTCGATGCCGATCAGGGAGAGGAAGACCACCTGTTTCACCCCGGCGCGCTGGGCAAAATCCAGGGCGGGCAGCATGATGCGCCGGACATCGGATATTTGAGGCGGGCGCATCAGGAACATCGTCTCCACCCCGTTGAAGGTGGGGGCATAGGTCTCCGGTTTGCCAAAATAAAAAGCCGCCGCTTCCACCGCCTCCCCGAAGCGGGCCTGAATTTTTTGGGGATCTAAATCTGCGGCGCGCACGCTCTGCCCGGCGCCCAGCAAGGATTTGACCACCTCGGCGCCTACATTGCCAAGCGCTCCAATCACCAGTTTTTTTGCTGCCATGAATTTTCTCCTCGTTTTGTAGAATGTTTGGTGGTTGACTTTATATAGACCAGTCGTTATAATAATCGTATTCGAGCATTTTGAACAGAGGATGAATGTCATGAATTCTGCCAGGCAAAATATTCTAGAAGCCGCCGCCCGCCTCTTCGAGAAGCAGGGCTTTCATGCGACCGGCTTAAATGAGATCATCCGCCAAAGCGGCAGCCCCAAAGGCTCGTTGTACTACTACTTTCCGCAGGGCAAGGAACAGGTGGGGGCGGAAACCGCGCTCTGGTCGGCTGCCCAGATGGCCGAACGCATCCGCCTGGGGCTATCCAGCAGTGAAGACCCTGGCGAGGCGGTGCAAAACCTGGCGCTGGGCATTGCCCAGGCCGTGGAAAACTCCGGCTTCGCCGCCGGGGGTCCGCTGATGACCATGGCAGCCGAGAGTGTCTTGAACAGCGAGCAATTAAACACAGCCTGTAAGGAAGCCTATGCCCTCATGCAGGCGCCGCTGGAAGAAAAATTCGGCGGCAGAACCGACCTGGCAGAATTTGTCCTCTGCACCCTGGAAGGCGCAATTCTGCTCAGCCGGGTCAACCACAGCGGGAATGCCCTGCGGCAGGCAGCCCGGAAACTTAAATCTTATGTTCAAATGGAGATGAACCCATGAAAATTATTGTGTTTGGAGCCACCGGTGGAACCGGTATGGAGATCGTGCGGCAGGCGTTGGAAGCCGGACACCAGGTGACCGTTTTTGTCCGCAACCCCGCCAGGATGACCCTCACCCACCCCAACCTGCACCTGGCGCAGGCGTTCGACATCGAACAGGTGCGCGAACGCTACCGCCGCCACTACGCCAGCGAGCCGCTGGTGCGCGTTTCCGACGAGGCGCCGTGGGTCAGCCACATCGCCAACCGCCACGACGCCGAAGTCGGCGGCGTCACGCTGTCGGCCGACGGCCGCCGTATGGTGGTGGTGGCCACGATCGACAACCTGCTCAAGGGCGCCGCCACCCAGGCGCTGCAGAACCTCAACCTGGCCTTTGGCCTGCCCGAAACCATGGGAATCCCGACATGAGCGAGCTGCTTTGGCAGAAACCCGGCGTTGCCATGGACGCCCGCATCCAGGACTTCCTGGCCGGCGACGACGTGGTGCTGGACCGCGAGTTCATCCAGGACGACATCACGGCCTCGGCCGCGCACGCGCGCGGGCTGGCGCGCATCGGCATCCTCACGGGCGAGGAGTGCGAGGCGCTGTGCCGCGAGCTGGGCCTGCTGTCGGACGACCTGCGCAGCGGCGCCTTCGTGCTGGACGAGCGCTACGAAGACTGCCACGATCAGAGTTACGGTGTCTCCCATTTGCTGTC
>CALESS010000292.1 GCA_937907495.1 uncultured Anaerolineaceae bacterium | reverse complement strand
ATTTGGCCGCCGGCAGGTGCTGGAATGGTACCTGAATGAGGCCAACTTCGGCCACCGGGCGTTTGGGGTGGGTGCTGCCGCCCGGCTGTACCTGGACCAACCCGCGGCGGAGCTGGACCTGGCAGGTGCCAGCCTGTTGACTGCCCTGCTGGATGCCCCGGCTCTCAATCCGCTGGATGCACCTGCCGCGGCCCTGGAACGTCAGCAGGAGGTGCTGCAAACCTTGCTGGCACAAGGTGCAATCAGCCCGGCGGATTACCAGGCGGCCCGCAGCCAAAAACTGGCCCTGCGCAGCGCACCCGCCGAGCCGGAAATGGCAGCCCGCGCTTTCACCCGCCTGGTGTTGGATGAACTCTCTGCCCGGTTGGGCCTGGAAAGGCTGGAACGCGGCGGTTTCGCGGTGCGCACGACGTTGGATTATGATTTGCAATTGCAGTTGACCTGCACCCTGCAAACCCAGTTGAGCCGCCTTGAAAGCGGCAATCTCAGCCTGACGCCGCCGGAAAACTGCCCTTCTGCCCGCCTGCTGCCTACCTTGAACCTTTCCGCGGAGCCGGTGGGGAGCGGTTGGAGTGGGGCGGCCGTTCTACTGGACCCGCAGAGTGGGCAATTGCTGGCGCTTGCGGGGGATAGCACCGCCAGCGGTGAATCTGCCCGCCTCGCCGCTTACCCGGCTGGCACTCTGCTCAGTCCACTGGCAGCCCTCGGGCTGTTCGTTGGCGGCTATAGTCCCTCCAGCCTGGTGTGGGATATTCCGACCAGCCTGCCGCCCGGTGACCCGGAATTGCAAAACCCGGATGGAGCTTTCCACGGCCCGGAAAGCCTGCGTATGGCGCTGGTCAACGATCACCTGGTGGGGCTGGTGGAGCTGATGGAGCAAAATGGAGCGGCCAGTGTCTGGCGGCGGGTGGAGCCTTTGGGGCTTTCCGTCTCCGGGGGCAGCCGGGCCTTGTTTGGGGCAGCGGAAGTTACTCCGCTGCAGGCCGCCCAGGTTTATGCTCCCCTGGCAAACAGCGGGGTGCAAATCGGCCTGGAAGCCGATGGAAGCCTGCGCCCGGCCTTGATCCTGGAGGTGAGGAGCGGTGGACAGGCAGAGCCCGGATTTGGCAGCCTGCAAACGGAGGTACTGATCAGTTCCCCATTGGCCTATTTGCTGCAAAATGTGCTGAGTGACGAACCTGCCCGGCGGGCCAGCCTGGGCTACCCCAACCCATTGGAAATCGGGCGGCCTGCGGCTGCCAAGCTGGGGCAGACTGCCGCCGGAAATGACATCTGGGCGGCGGGTTTCACCCCGCAGCGGGTGGCGGTGGTGCGGCTTTCGCGCACGCCGGATGAGAACCAGCCCCGCCTGGATGCCCGGCTGGCAGCCGGGGTGTGGCATGCGCTGATGCAGACTGCCCAGCGCGATCTGCCCAGCCTGGGTTGGAGCCAGCCTGCCGGAATCAGCCGGTTGGATGTATGCAATCCCTCCGGGTTGCTGCCCACCGCCACCTGTCCGGAGGTGGTGAGCGAAATTTTCCTGGCGGGTAACGAGCCCAGTGCCGCAGATGACCTCTTCCGCCGGCTGCAAATCAACCGGGAAACTGGCCTGCTGGCGACGGTCTTTACCCCGGCGGAGCTGGTGGAGGAACGCACATTCTTCATCGTCCCGCCGGAAGCGCGGGAATGGGCCAGCGGGCAGGGGCTGGAACAGCCGCCCACAGCCTACGACCTGGTGCAGGCTCAACCAGCCATTCCGGGGTTGGCCTTAACCCAACCCGCCATGTTTGCCCCTGTGCGCGGGGAGGTGGAAGTGCGCGGCACTGCCGCCCTGGAGGGGATGCAGAGTTACACGGTGCAAGTAGGCCAGGGAATGAACCCGGCGCGCTGGGTGGAGATTGGCCAGGGCAGCCAGCCGGTGAAAAACGGCCTGTTGGCCGCCTGGCAAACGCCGCTGGAAGATGGCTTGTATGCCATCCGCCTGGTGGTGGTAGGCGCTGATCGCAGCGTTCAAATTGCCGCCTCGCAGGTGACGGTGGATAATTCACCGCCCGAGGTACGCATCCTCTACCCGGCAGAAGGGGCGCAAATCACCCCGGGAGAGGCAAAAACAATTCGTCTGTCGGCGGCTGTCAGTGATGGCCTCGGAATCCGGCAGGTGGAGTGGTGGGTGGATGGTCGGCGGGTCGGCCTGCAAACGGTTGCGCCATTCAACCTGGTTTGGAATGGGAGCACCGGAAACCACCGCTTGGTGGTGCGGGCTACGGATCTGGCGGGAAACGTGACGGAAAGCCTGGCGGTTTCTTTTGCAGTGAAATAAATACAACCGGGTCGGTCATCCTGATTCGCTCCCGGGGGCAGGGGAGAAATGGGAAGGCGCTGCGGCTCTCCGCAGAGGATGGAAATCTGCCCTGCGGATTGCTCACCCCTGAATAGGCTGCAGGCTTTAGCTGATGCGCTCGAAGCGGCTGCCAGGGGCGCCGCAGACCGGGCAGCGTTCGGGGGCGCTGCCGGCATGAGTATAACCGCACACCGGGCAGACGTAGTAATCAAATAATTCCGGCTGCTCACCCAGGGTGGAAAGCGCATGGCGGAAAAGGTTCTCGTGGACTTGTTCCACCTCCCGGGCAAAGCGGAAGCTGGTGAAAGCCTTGCGATCGTCCTCTTCTTCCGCATCTTTCATGAACTCGGGGTACATGGTGGTGACTTCGTAGTTCTCACCCTTGATGGCTTCTTCCAGGTTTTCGCGGGTGGCGCGGACTTCTTCCAGGACGCGCAGGTGATTGTGGGCATGCACCGTTTCGGCATGGGCAGCAGCCCGGAACAGGCGCGCCACTTGCGGCAGGCCTTCTTCATCCGCTTTTTTGGCGTAAGCCAGGTAGCGGCGGTTGGCCTGGGATTCGCCGGAGAAAGCGGCTTTTAAGTCGGCAATTACTTTGCTCATGAAATAACTCCTTGAACGAAAAATGATGTCTTAACTCTTATCCTAACCAAGCGGGTAGAGGCTGTCAACCAGCCGCCCGGCGCCAAGCGTCCCATTCTCCCCTGATAAAAGTCACCAATCTGACGGCTGTGCTATAATCCAAAGACCTAATCGGGTATTTGCACAGGGACAGGCGGATCATGAAATTTCTCATCACTGGAGCAGCCGGATTTCTCGGCTCGGCATTGGCCAATCAACTGGCGCGGGAGGGGCACCTGGTACGCGGCCTGGATGATCTTTCCACCGGCGATCCGGCAGCCCTGGCGCCGGAGGTTGTCTTTACGCGCGGCGATATTAATGACCGCCCCAAGCTGTGGACTTTGATGCAGGACGTGCAATGTGTTTATCACCTGGCGGCCCGCGTCCTGGTGCCGGAATCGTTGCTTTACCCACGCGAATACAACCAGGTCAATGTCGGCGGCACGGTGACATTGATGGAAGCCATGCGGGATGTCGGCGTGCGGCGGGTGGTTTTCATCTCCTCCGGGGCGATT
>CALESS010000291.1 GCA_937907495.1 uncultured Anaerolineaceae bacterium | reverse complement strand
GTAATAAGTGCTTTAATGTTGGTGACGGATTTGTTTGCGCAAACAATTCCATTTTCCATTGTGATTCATCTCCTTGTTTGATCGGTACACTTTGAATTTCATTCATTATTTCTGATCTATTCAACGTCAACCGGAGTCTCCCGGACCGGGAGCTTCCAGGTCTGGCCCAAATTATGTATGCACCTCTCGGCGTTGGCCGCAATTGGGGCAATACACCGCTTGAGAGGGAATTTCTGCCTGGCAATTTTCGCAAAAAGCCATGCCAGGCTCTGCGGTCCTGCGGGGTGCCAGGCTCCAATCTGCTGCTGGCTTCACCCTGCGAGGCAGGTTGATAAAGCCAAAAATGGAACCCCCAAGCAGCAAGAGCCCAAAAAATATCAACCCGTATGCCAGCCATTGATTCCCGGCTGGTTCTTTCAGCGTGGCTTGCATGACGCCATTTGGGTTTAACCAAAAGACCGTCTGCTTATCAAATACCGTACCATTGGTGGTGATGATTCCCGCACCTTTCACGGTGTAGCGCACGGTTTGCACCTGGCCCAGGCTGATCTGCGGCATGAGGCTGACATTGATCTGCTTTTGGTTCCCGGTGGAGGAGGCGGAAAAAGCTCCCGGTTGTTGCAGCACCGCCCGGTTCAGCAGGGCAAACCCCTCTCCCCGCAACTCGATCAGATACACAGCGCTCCCTTCCGCCCCCCTGCCATCATCCCGCTTCCAGGTGGCATCCACTCCCTGTGAAACCAGGCCTTCCACCGCCTGGTCCAATGTCTGTTCGATGGTGGATTGATTCATTATGGCATCTTGCTCAAAGAAAGCAGCCAAAATTTCTACAGACCAGCTTTCCTTCGCCTTAAGCTCGATGGTCGTATCCAGCGATACCACGGGCGCGCAGGCTGCCACCCCCACCCCAAAAAGCGCCAGCAGAGCGATTAGAATAAGCCGAATTCTCTTCATAAATAATTGAGTGCCCCCGGTTTCCCAGTTTTCATCTGGTAATACTGTACAACAATCTTTCTGAAAAAGCAATTCCAATAAGCCGGTTATAATAACCGCATGCCCGAGGCTTTTCCCGTTTATCAATGCACCCATCCCGAATGCCGTCTGCGATACCCCGCCCAGGCGGGTCATGGCAACCCGCAGCGCTGCCCAAAATGCGGCAACCCGGCCCGGCTGGTTGAATCTCCGCAAGTGAACCTGCATATCAAGCCCTATCCCTCCCGGCCAGGCGCACCACAGGTGGAAGCTTTTCTGGATAACATCCGTTCCACTTTCAATGTCGGTGCCATGTTTCGCACTGCCGATGGCGCCGGATTACGGAAAATCCACCTCGCCGGAATTACGCCTCTGCCCGGTCATCCACGGATCGCCAAAACATCCCTCGGAGCAGAGAATAGCGTTCCCTGGCAGCATCACCCGGATGGAGCCGTGGCAGCCATCCAACTGAAAACCAGCGGCATGCGCCTATGGGCGTTGGAAGGAGGTGATCATGCGGAATCGCTATTTGACATTCTGCCTTTCGTCCCTCCCGATCCAATCGTTCTGGTGGTGGGCAATGAAATCACCGGAATTGATCCAGCGGTGCTCCAACAATGCGAGAAGCGACTCTCAATTCCCATGCTGGGTTATAAAAAATCCCTCAACGTTGCCATCGCCTTTGGCATAGCCAGCTATTTTATCCGGTTCAATCTAACAAATCTCTAACAGAAAACTTACCAAAAATCCTTGCATTTTCTCCAAGATCAGGTAAAATACTCTTATCCAGACATCGAGGTGCCCCCCTCACCCCGGTGTCTGGTGTTTTAAATCCCCGGGTTTCCACCCCGGTATATGACATTCTTCCCCTCCCCTTCATTTCCCCCTTTCCACGGTAATTGTTTTTTTCGTTTGCGTATATAATCACAATATCAAACCGCATTCATCCGGAGGAAACATGCCCCGCTTTGTGGCTTCGATAGATCAGGGAACCACCAGTACCCGCTGCATGGTATTTGACTTACTGGGGAATGTGGTGGCCCTGGATCAAAGAGAACATCAGCAGATATACCCCCGGCCGGGGTGGGTGGAACATGACGCCCTCGAAATCTGGCAGCGCACCCGCGAGGTGGTCGCCAACGCCCTGCGCAAATCTGACCTCACCGCTGCTGACCTGGCTGCAGTGGGCATCACCAACCAGCGCGAAACCACCCTGCTCTGGGATCGTCACACCGGTCAGCCCTATAGCAATGCCATCGTCTGGCAGGATACCCGTACCGCCTCCTTCTGCGATGAGCTGGCGCAGGCCGGCGGTCAGGATCGCTTCCGTGCCCAAACCGGTCTACCCCTCGCAACCTATTTCTCTGGCCCCAAGATCCGCTGGATGCTGGATCATGTGCCCGGGGTCCGCCAGGCTGCCGAACGCGGCGATGTACTCTTCGGCAATATGGATACCTGGTTGATTTGGAACCTGACCGGCGGTGTGCGCGGCGGCATTCACATCACGGATGTCACCAATGCCTCCCGCACCCTGATGATGAACCTGGCCTCCCTGGATTGGGACGAGGAGATTCTCCAAACGCTGGATATTCCCCGCACGCTGCTCCCCAAAATCCGTCCCTCCTCACAAGTCTATGGCTATGCGAAAGACGACCTTGAGGGCGTCCCTGTCGCCGGTGACCTGGGCGATCAACAGGCTGCCCTCTTTGGTCAGGCCTGCTACCAGCCCGGAGAGGCTAAAAACACCTACGGTACGGGTTGTTTCATGCTCCTCAATACCGGAACCCAGCCTATCGCCAGCGCCAGCGGGCTTCTTACGACCCTTGGTTATCAAATCGGCAACCAACCCGCAGTTTATTGCCTGGAAGGGTCCATCGCCATCAGCGGCG
This sequence comes from uncultured Anaerolineaceae bacterium, assembly GCA_937907495.1. GTDB lineage: Bacteria > Chloroflexota > Anaerolineae > Anaerolineales > Anaerolineaceae > CALESS01. The sequence goes on along the minus strand of CALESS010000291.1, from coordinate 595 downwards.
CCCTGGTCCAATGGCTGCGGGATAACCTCAAAATGATTGACAATTCTGCCGATATCGAACCCCTGGCCCGCACGGTGGAAGATAATGGGGGCATGTATATCGTACCGGCCTTCTCCGGCTTGTTTGCCCCTTACTGGCGCTCGGATGCCCGGGGGGTTGTGGTCGGTCTCACCCGTTACATCAACCGCGGCCATTTTGCCCGCGCCGTGCTCGAATCCACGGCCTACCAGGTGCGCGAAGTGTTGGATGCCATGGAGAAAGATTCCGGTGTAAAGCTCTCCTCCCTCAAGGTGGATGGCGGTATGGTGGTCAATGACTTGCTGATGCAATTTCAGGCAGATCAGTTAGGCGTGCCTGTCGTTCGCCCGCGGATTGCGGAAACCACCTCCCTCGGAGCGGCCTATGCCGCCGGCCTGGCAGTTGGCTATTGGAAAGATTTTGACCAATTACGTGCCAACTGGCAGAAATCGAAGGAATGGATTCCCCAAATGCCTGAAGATACCCGCCAGGGCCTTTATTCTGGTTGGAAAAAAGCCGTCACCCGAACATTTGATTGGATCGAATAATATGAAAAACGATAAACCCCACATTCTGA
>CALESS010000290.1 GCA_937907495.1 uncultured Anaerolineaceae bacterium | reverse complement strand
CATATCCCGCCCGGAGTTGGATCACCTGGAAGCGATCCTGACCTCCATGGGCCATGCTTACCAGCATAACCACCTGGAAAAATTAATTGCCACCCACCATGAATTTCACGCCGGCATCATGGATGCCGCCCAAAGCCCCCGCCTGGCAAAACTCATTGTGCAATACCTGGAGCTTTCCCGCATTTATCAGCGCATGGCGTTTGAAACAGGCCGCAACGCCGCTGATCCGATCCGCGATCACCTTGAAATTTGGATGACCCTCAACAAGCACGAAGCCGAAGCCGCCGCCCGGCTGACCCGCGCCCACCTGGAGCGCACTGCCGCCACGCTCTTGACCCATTTGCAGGAGGTTCAAGAGGAAAAGTAAGCCCCCCCTTACTCCCAATAACCTGCCAGGGCCAGGGCGCGCGGACCCGTGTTGATCCCCAGGACGGCACCGGTTAGGTTCACGATCAGCTCCTGCGGCTGAAACTCTTGCCGGATACGCCCGGCGAGGGCGTTGGCTTCTCCGGGCACATTGCCATGCAGCACAGCCACATGCAACGCAGCACCCGGCTTCATCTTCTCAAAGAATTTCTGATACAACATTTCCAGCAAATTTTTGTGCGTCCGGGCAATTGCCACCGCTTCCACCAGCCCGGTTTGATGATTGATTTCCACCAGCGGCTTAATGTTGAGCATGGTTCCCACCCATTTGACTGCACTGCCCAACCGCCCGCCGTGCTGCAAATATTCCATCGTATCCATCGCCACAAACTGCACCATGCGGTTGCGAACCTGTTCCACCCGCTGCAACACTTCCTTCACCGCCAGGCCTTCTTCCACAGCCCGCGCCGCAGCCAGCACCTGCCATCCGAGGGTCATGGTGGGGCCTTTTGAATCCACCACCTGCACCGGCACCGGAGCCATTTTGGCCGCATTCAAGGCGGATTGATAATCCCCGCTCATGGCCGCGCTCACCGTCAGGGTGATAATTTCTTCCGCCCCGCCAGCGGCTGCCTCGGAGAATACCTTCGCGAAATCTTGCACCGTGGCCTGGGCGGAAGTTGGCCGCAGCGCGTCCACTTCCAACCGGCGATAGAATTCTTCCGGTTGCAAGGTCACCCGGTCCAGGAACTGCTCCGATCCCCAGATCACATAATTGGGGACGATGCGAATTTGATATTGCGCAATCAATTCCGGTGGAAGGTCGCAGGTGCTATCAGCTACGATTTGAATTTTGGACATTCCCTCTTCCTCTGTTTTCTTTTATTTTAACCTTGCTTGAGGAAATTTGGTGAAATTCCGACAAGAAAAACGCCCTCGTTGGGAGGGCGTCTCGTGTTCTCACTCTAGAAAGGGTTGAGCAGGTTGGGAAAGGGATTGGGGAATTGATCCATGCGGATGCGGCTGATGCGTGCCAGTTCGATGATGTGATACATCACGTTTTCGGCCACTTTGCGGGTATGCTCCCGGTCATTCACATCTCCCTTGTAATGCAGCGGCGCACCCACGGTCTGGTTATACGGCCCGCTGATGTACCAGCGGCCATACTCCTCCTGGCCGCGCACCACCGAGCGGATGACCCGCACCCGCTTCCAATTCAGGTGGATGCCAACCGGGATGACCGGCGCCCCGCTCATCAGAGCCAGGCGCGCCACACCGGTGCGGGCAGATTGAAAACCGCCCCCCAACGGGCTTAATGCCCCTTCCGGGAAGATGATGATGTTCTTGCCCTCCGCCAGGCGCTCCAGCGCGGCATCCATGGCGGCCTGACCGTTACCCGCCCGCACCGGAATGTGACCGCTGCGCCGCAGGTATTCGCCCAAAATCGGTACGTTGAACAAGACTTCGTTGATTAATATAAAAGATTGCTGCCCCACCATCGAAGCCACAAAGAACGGGTCGGTGGTGCTGGGGTGATTGGCGGCGATGATCTTGGGGCCGGGGGGCATCTCCTCCAATTTTTGTACATTCATGTTGAGCATGGTGCCGGTATAGGTTCGCACAACCGGGCGGGAGAACCAATACATAAGACGGTCAGCTAGCATGGATAATTCCTTCTCAATTATTAATATCGCGGGGCTTCCGCTGGATGGGATTGTCAATGATGCAATCTTAATGGCTGGCGGGCTTTTCATCATCCCACAATGGTCACGCTTGATTGGTATGACCCGGCATATTTTCGGCGGGCCAGGTCACTTATAACAGATAAAACCCTGCCTTCACGTTACGGTTGCGCAA
>CALESS010000289.1 GCA_937907495.1 uncultured Anaerolineaceae bacterium | reverse complement strand
GTCTGGATCCCGCGCCTGGGTTTACTGGTCATCCGGGCTCTCCCCCGGGTGCGGCATGTGCTGGTGCTGCAGGGGGTGGGGGTGGGCGGGGGCAGCCTGGTGTATGCCAACCAGCTCATCGTGCCGGAGGACAACATCCTCTCCAAGCCGGAATGGGGAGCCGGAAATTGGAAAGAACGCCTGGCGCCGCACTATGCGGAAGCCCGGCGCATGTTGGGGGCCGTGGAATGCCCCAGCGTAGGCAATGCCGACCAGGTTTTGCGCCAGGTGGGCCTGGAGCTGCGCGGTGAAGATACCTTTCACATTAACCCGGTGGGGGTGTACTTCGGCGAGCCGGACCGCACCGTGGCGGATCCGTTCTTCGGCGGGGAAGGCCCGGAGCGCACCGGCTGCCGATTGTGCGGCGCCTGCATGATCGGCTGCCCGAACGGCGCCAAGAATACCCTGGATCTAAATTACCTCTACCTGGCAGAGAAATTGGGCGTCACGATCTTCCCGGAGACAGAGGCAACTGCCGTCCGCCCGCTTCCCGCGGGCCGCTATGAGGTGCAAACCCGCACTTCGCATGGCCTGTTTCGCCGCAAACGCATCTTCCGGGCGGATGGAGTGGTTTTCAGCGGAGGGGTGATGGGCACGGTGGACCTGTTGCTCAAATGCAAACAGCGGGGGCTGCTGCCCAGGCTCTCGGACCGGTTGGGCGACCGCACTCGCACCAATTCCGAAGCCATCCTGGGAGTGGATTCCAGCGACCGCAGCCAGGATTGGAACGACCATATCGCCATCACCTCCGGCATCTACCCGGATGCCAATACCCACATTGAGGTGGTGCGTTACAACAAGGGGTCAGACCTGATGTACGCCATTGCCACCGTACTGACGGATGGGGGTGGCAAAATCCCACGCCCGCTGCGCTTTTTGGGCAACATCCTGCGCCATCCTTACCAGTTTCTGCGCGCCCTGTGGATTCCCGGGCAGAGTGCCCGTACCTCGGTGCTGCTGGTGATGCAATCCACCGAGAATTACCTGCGCCTGCACCGCTCCGCCTTCGGCCTGGTCTCGGAGCTGCCGCCCGCCGGTCAGCGCATCCCGACTTATATTCCCCTCGCCCACCAGGTCACCCGGCGCATGGCTGAAAAAATGAAGGGCTACCCCAAGGGGAGTTGGTTTGAAGTGCTGCTGGATGCCCCCACCACCGCCCATATCCTGGGCGGCTGCGTGATGGGCGCCTCGCCAGCAGAAGGGGTTGTGGATGAGCAGGGGCGGGTGTTTGGGCATCCCGGCCTGTATGTGGCGGATGGCTCGGTCATCCCGGCCAACCTTAACGTGAACCCCGCGCTGACCATCACCGCGCTGGGCGCGGTTGAGTCGCTGTT
>CALESS010000288.1 GCA_937907495.1 uncultured Anaerolineaceae bacterium | reverse complement strand
AATCCAGGAAAAAATCCTTAACGCTGTTGCTGGCCCCGAAAAGGCTGGCAGCAAAATTGGCCGCAGTGTACGTCCCCGCCCGGTTGGAGAAACTCGCCAGCAGCACCAACACGGGCTGGGTGCCGATATTGGGGGTCATGGGTTCGCCGCTCGCCAGAATGCTGCTCATCGAGTTGGGAGAGGGAACCGCAGCGGGTCTTAAATGCAGGGGCAAGCCTTCCGGCGCTGCCTTACCCACCACCATCATCTCGGCCTCCGACCAGGCTGGTGCCAGGCTGCCTTTTTCGTTGGCGCCCGCATAAACCCACCAGCCATCCTGGGTTTGCAATATCGAATACCCATTGCTGGTTTCAAAGCCATTTTGCCACTCATCCCCCCATTGGCGGGCGGAAAAGGTCGCCCCATCCGGCTGGGTGAGCGTCAAATCAATCGGTGCAGCCGGGGCTGCGTGGGCAATGCCCGCCATGCAGGCAGCCATCAGCATTGCCAAGATCAATCCGGGCAGGAAAAAACGCTTCATCATCTTTCTCCTTAAGGTTTTTTAGCCATCGTTTCGATGAAATCCCCCTCACTGGCTACAGTCAGGGTCTTGCCATCGGCATCATAGGTGCCCCGGGCAACGATGTAATTACCGGGGTTGATGGTGCCTTCAAAAAAAGTTAATCGAACAGGAGATTTCTTACCCACCGGTGAGGGAGGCATGGCGGTATAGGTCAGGTTGATCTCCTCGCCGCTCTCCAGCCGCACCTGGTAGAGAAAGGTGCGCGGACCGTCCATCAGCCCTTCCGGTGTCTGATCTCCCCCGCCCAATACCACCCCACCGATTTGCTGCACCCCGCTCATCAAGGGCGGGGCCTGGGTGGGTTGTTCGCCGCTGGATGACTCGGGCGTCGCGGTCACCCCGGCACAACCAACCAGCAGAGAGGCCAATACGGCAAGGAACAACATCCATTTCATTTTCATGCTACCCTCCCAAGGGAACATTCATATTATACAAGGTTCGATGGTGATTTCGTCTTTACAGAATCGTTTTTTCCATTGCCCGGAAAAAACCTTAACCATAAGACGTGCTTCTTCCGTTACCAGTTCCCCGTCAGCAGCGGCGGCCTTTCCAGCAGCTTTTTGCGGTCTTGCTCCACCCGGCTATTGAGGATGAACCCCCCGCTCTCCAGTTCACCGGCCAGCCGCCTGGCGGTCAACCACGCCTGGTGATGCAATTGCTGGTTGATCGCCCCATGATCCAGCGCGGCATCCAGATCCTCTCCATCAATAATCTCCACCCAACCATCCGGTGTGCCAACTACATCCAGGTACAAGTCATCATACCAGGGGCAGCCAGTGGCGCTTACCCCCATCTCGGAAATCACGTCCAGGTACCACTGCACCCGGCGTCCATCCGGGTTAAAGGTTGCCACCGCAGAGAAATCACAATCGCTCAGGTAGTATTGCAGCCAGGCATAGCCATCGGCTACCAACACGGTTTCCTGCCCGTTAATTCTGCGCCGCAATGGTTCCCGCACTGCGTCCATGCACATCAGGCTGCAATAACCGCTCAAACCGTTATCCTCCAGGCGGGATAAATAAAAACGCCGGGCGAGAATCCGCGGCCAACCGGGGCGGTGGGCATACACCCGTTTTTGATGGAACAATTTGCTGTCAAATCCGTCCATTGACCCTCCCGGCCCGGTGAAAATTAATTGGATTGTACCCGCGTTTACGAGAAATTGAACCATTCTTTTTCCCGCTCTTTTCAT
>CALESS010000287.1 GCA_937907495.1 uncultured Anaerolineaceae bacterium | reverse complement strand
CCGATTTCAAATTTAATAATAAAACATCCACCCCCTGCGGACCGGTCTCAACGACCAGGCTTTCCGGCAGGATGATCGGTGAAAAATCTTGGTCGGCAGAGGTGAAAACGGCCCCTTCGGTCAACTCCAGCCAAAAGGGTTCTCCCGAAACGCTCTTGAACGTCAGGTGGATATTCGGCTCCATCACCGCGGCCACAATCGGGATGCCGGATACTTCAACTTGCCCGCTCTCAACGGCCTGCTGCAATGGGATGGGGGCAGCTTGCCCGGAACGTGCAGCCGAACCGGCAGATACCGGCAACATTCCCTGGATTGCCAGCAGTACAATCAGCAGTCGAGAAGTGAAGGAAAGTGGACGCATGAATATCCGGCGCACGTGTGTTAGATGGTTACCTCAAAGCGGAAGCGGCGGGGGCCAAAACCGATGATATCCCCGTTCTTGATGATTGAATCCCGCAGTTGAATTTCGTTAACATACGTGAAATTCAAATCTTTGTGGGCATGCAGGATGAAAACCCCATTGGTATATTCAATCATGGCATGGTCGCTGGAGATTTCAGGATAAGGCAGGAGAATTTCAAAGTTTTCATTGCCATCACCGCCCTCCCGGCCGATATGTACCGGCTTGCGCACTGAAACCATGTGCTCGGTCGAGGTTTCCATATCCACCAGGCGGGCAGAAGAAGGCTGAATGGTCTCACCCTCTTCCATATCGCAGCGGGGACAACGTTCGTTATGGACATCCAACGGTTCGCCACAGGTGGGGCAGGGGACGGATGGAATTCTTACGGCTTGCGGCTGTACCCCGGCAAACGCTTCCAGCGCGCCATGGCTCCCCAGTTGAAAGCCCAGGCCGATCAATAACGCGCCTAGCACCATGCCGACGATTAATAGCACCGAGGGCAGGAACTCCACCACGCCCAATTGTTGCAAGATCAGGCTTGTCTTCGTTCGATCATAGATGGTAAGGGCCAGCGCAGCAATGACCGCACCCATGGCAATGTGAAAAACGATCCCGACCGTGCGTGCCCAACCCTTGAGGCTGCTGATGGCTGTGCCGATATAAATGACAAAAGCCGCGAAGAACAATCCCAAGAATTCCAGGGTGGTTGGTGAGGCATCCCGGATGATGCCATTGACGATCTCAGAAAATACGGGCATTTCTTGAACGAAGAAGCTGTTCAACGGATTTTTGGCAACATTATAAAAAATGATATAAGCCAGCGAAATAATCAGAACAAGGACCGCAACAGCCACCCAAATACCCCCGAGCGTTCGATAAAAACCCCGCAATGCTTTCATTCCAAACCTCCCCGCCAATGCTTATGATTGAATGACATGAAACCGCACCTTAAGCTGCAGAATTGTAAGTTTCTCTTGCTCCACCCCATGGTTTTGCGGATTCTCAAACTCCACCAGGTCAATTGTAGCAAAGATTAACGGATTTGCCTTATTTATTAAGAAAATTTCATCATTTGAAACTAATATTTCAAATTTTTTCTTTGCCAGGTCCGCCAATGTCATCCGGTCTTTCACACTATTATAAAAGCCCGCACCCACAATCACCTTTGATTTTCTATGGTCTTTTTCACCCGGCGGAAATTGGGCACTGAGTTCAAAAGCTAAAGGATGGTCATAAGTAGCATTGGTCAGGGTGTTCTTAAAATAACTGGGGATAACTTTGAAAGCCAGGATGATTTGCGTGGAATCGGGTAGCTTGATGGTTTTCTTAATTTCCACCGCCGACCGGTCGCCAGGTGAACGGTACTCGATCTCCCACTCCCAGTACAGTCTTCGGCGTGGAAGAATTTCCACCTCACCGGGTTCCGCTTGGCCTTCGGAGGGAGGCGGAACTTTAAACCTCATCACGGTTGAGGCTTGGGAAGGCGCGGGGTTGAGCGGTTGCGCAGCCGGGCCATCCACGAACGGCTGAACCACGAAGGGCTGGGGTTTATCATCCGAACTGGACAATACATCAGGCATTTCCCCCGGCTGGTGAAAGATATTGTTCGGATCAACCGGCATTGCTGGATCCTCCGCAGGGTGGGCGGGGAGGGATTGCCCGCCGGTTGTCTTGTTGGCCGCG
>CALESS010000286.1 GCA_937907495.1 uncultured Anaerolineaceae bacterium | reverse complement strand
CTGCGCAGCATGGGGGCCAGCGACCAATGATTGTGTGGGCCCGGCTGGGATCGAACCAGCGACCAAACGGTTATGAGCCGTCCGCTCTAACCACTGAGCTACGGGCCCCAATACAAGGGCAAATATTTATGAGCCGTCCGCTCTTACCCCCCTGCGGGGGGCGCTACGCGGCCACTGAGCTACGGGCCCTAATACAAGGGCAAATATTTATGAGCCGTCCGCTCGCTACGCGGCCTCTGAGCTGCGGGCCTGTGTGAAGGCTCGCAAATTATAACATAATGGGGCGAACCGGTTGGCTCGCCCCATTTGATTTTTGGTTTCCCGGATACCAGGGTTTACTTCTTCATAAACCCCGCAACCGTCTGGAGAAAATTCGGCACGTCCAGCGGCTTGGCGATAAAACCATTGCAACCGGCCTCCTGGGCGCGCTGACGGTCACCGGGCAGAGTATGGGCTGAAAGCGCCACCACCGGTATCTCCCGGGTTTGAGGGTTGGCTTTTAACTCGGCTGCCAATTGCCAGCCATCAATAGCCGGGATGGTCAGATCCAACAGCACCAGGTCTGGCAGGTGACGAAAGGCCGCATCCAGGCCGTTGCGCCCATCACTGGCAGCCACCACCTGGTAACCGCCCTGCTCCAGCAGGATGCGCACCAGGTTTTGGTTATCAATGTCATCTTCAATCACAAGGATGGTTGCCATGCCTTCATTCTCCACACAAGGGTAGTTTAACTATACCGGAAAACCGGGGTGCGATGCAAGCCGACTCACCTTACAGAAAAGATAGCCAGGCGCTTCTTCACGGCGTCATCTACGGCTTTGCAGGCCTTTCTGGTCGTTGATATGCAGGTTGTCGTGGTCAGCGGCAGCGCTGGCGGGGGCTTGCACCCCCCTCAGAGCGAGAATGCCTCCATCCCCCGGCGGGTTCCTCTTCAGAAGGATCCTGCGATAACCACTAGGAATGTTCCGGTTTCTTAATTTTCTCCAATTGAAAACCGGCTTCCAACAGGTAGGCCGGGATGTTGCGCACGGTGTTGTAATCCTTTTCCTTGGCCACCGCCGTGAAGCGCGGGTCGTCCCAATCCACCAGGTCGGGGTTTAATTTGCGCTTGTTATCACGCTGCGGGCCGTAGCGCCAGCCCCCGGCCAGGCGTTCCTGCAGCCAGCGCAGATGTTCTTCCCTGGCCAGGGGTTTCACTTCGGTTTCTTCGTCGAGCCGGAAGTCCATGGCCTCCAATTCCACCCAGGGACGAATGCGGTAGCCCAGCAGGGCCAGCTTGCGGCCAATATCATCGGCCTGGGAGCGGTTGGAGTTACGATAGGTCTCTGGCAGCTCATCCCAATCCACATGGGCGGAACCTGTCAGCGGATCGTTGGGAGCAGGCGTGAAGGTCCGCCGGTAAACCTGGTGGATGGCGCGGGCCAGTCGCTCGTGTGTGCCATCATCCAGCAGGTGGCTCTGGCAGGTGTGGTTGAGCAATCCAAAGATGGAAAGCCTGGAGTCCATGGGAGCGGCTTTCTCCATCAAATCCGCAAATCCGCCATCCTCCCACTGGGTGACGATCACCTGCGCCGGCCGGTTGACCCGCTGATGCAGCAGGCTCAAACCAACATTCAGATTGAGCGAGTCGTCCTCGAGGCAGACGAATGCCTGGCGGATGGCCGATTTCCCCCGCTCATTCACCAGAAATCCCCCGCGGTGGAACTCCGCAGATTGATAATCCATCTCGATGGGGTACAGGTCCAGCACCTCCCCAATGAGTGGGAAGCGGGCTTGCAGGGCATCCATCAGCCGGGCGTCCTGTGGATCCACCACCCGGATGGAAAGCCGCTCCCCGGTGGCTTAGTAATGACCCGCCAAGCGCCGGGCGAGGTTGACCACCAGGACTTGGC
>CALESS010000285.1 GCA_937907495.1 uncultured Anaerolineaceae bacterium | reverse complement strand
GCAAGCGGTTACGTCCTGAAGCAAATTGGCGGTGATGATTTGATTAAAGCCCTGGAGGCAGTGGACCGGGGAGAAGCCATGCTGGATCCTGCGGTGACCCAACGGGTTTTCCAGGAGGTTCGCAGAGCTGTGAAGGAGGAAGAGGCCTCGGCATTTGCCAATTTGAGCCAGCAGGAAAAGCATGTTTTGCTGTTAGTGTCGGAAGGCAAAACAAACCGGGAGATCGCTAAATCGCTCTTCCTGGGGGAGGGGACCGTGCGGAACTATGTCAGCAGTATCTTATCCAAATTGGGGGTCAGTAACCGGGCTGAGGCTGCGGCCTATGCAGTGGAGCATAACCTGAAGGAATATTTATAGGCGAGAACAAATAAGTTGCGAACCGCCAGGCAATTGGGTAAACCAACCTGGCGGTTTTTTTAATGTTTGCGTTGGATGAACCGGGCGGACGGTCATCCCCGCTTCTCTGGGTGAAAGTTCAAAATACTTCTGATGTCCGGATTTCATTCCAAATTTGTTGTAATTTTAAGGCGTCTTCTTCCATGATGGGGCTCTCGCAGACAATTCTGCCAGCGCAATTTTTATCCCGCAAGGCGAGCAATAAATCGCGAAAATTTAGGTCAGATTCATCTAATGGCAAGTGATTGCGTTCGCCTTTAGCGGAATAGGCGATTCCGGAAATATGAATGTGGAGATTCTGAAGAGATTTCGCGCCTAATGTTGCGCTATAGCGATCCAGGGATGCAACCCACTCGTCATAGGAGTTGAAAGAACCATCGCCGGTGCGGGCGTGGAGATGCGCAAAATCCATACAGGGTATGACCCCCGGGACCTGTTCACTGAGCCAAAGGGTGTCCTCCAGGGAGCCGATCAGGGCACCTTTGCCCATGGTTTCAGGGCGAAGGGTTGTGGAAATTCTACGCTCTGCCAGTTCCTGCACGCACCCAGCCAGGCGCTCTCGGACGAGGGGCATTACCTCCAGCGGAAGCTTGCCAAAATAAGAACCAGGATGAAAAATGATATCGGTCGCTCCAGCCAATGCACCGAAATAAGCGGCATCCATCAACCGCTGCCGCGACTTGGGCCACTCCGTATCATCCGCATTCAGGTTGATGAAGTAGGAGGCGTGAACGCTGAGGGCGACACCGCATTCTTCAGCCGTGGTTTTAATGGACTGGCAGCTCTCCTCGCTGATACGAACCGAGCGCACCCAGCCTAGTTCCAAGGTCGAAAGACCGAGGCTGGCTGTTTGCAGAATGGCACCTATGGTTCCCCCCGGCTTCTTGGGGGTGGAGATCGGAGCACCTACGGTGCCGAAATTAAAGGACATGACTTGCTCCTAGTGGCTCAAAAAGAAAATGATTTGCGCCCAAAGTGGCGGCCCCAGGATCAAAAGGCCAATCAATAAGGAGGCAATGGCGGTGATCAAGACAGCAGCGGCAGCGATATCTTTGGCTGCTTTGGCGATGGGGTGTCTCTCCGGGGTGATCAGGTCTACGGTGTATTCGATGGCGGTATTAATCAGTTCTGCAGCCCAGACAAAGGCAATGGTCAGAATGATGACCGCCCAATCGTTGACGGATAAGCGAAGCCGTGCGGCTGTAATCACGACTGCGATGGTAATAACCAGGTAGATCCAGATATTCTTCTCTGTCCGTAATGCCAGCCAGAGACCGGACAATGCGAAATGGAATGCCTTAACGCGAGACTTGAAATATTCGGTCATGAGTTATTCCGGCATGGATTGGATGGGGGTGCCTAACTGGTGCAAGAGGGCAGTCTGTGCAGCCCACATATTTTCTTTTTCTCCTGGTTCGGCATGGTCATGACCGAGCAAGTGGAGAACGGCATGGATAACAAGCAATTCAATTTCCGCAGCGGCGGAGTGACCGGTTGCCCGCGCTTGTTCCTCGGCTCGCGGGCAGGAAAGGAGGATATCCCCGATGTAATGGAGACCGGAATCTGGATCGGTTTCATCGGAGGGGAAAGAGAGCACATCGGTGGGCGAATCATGACCCAGGTAGTCGCGGTTCAATTCACGGATTTGCTCATCTCCGCCAAATACCAGCGAAAGTTCCACTTCCTCGGAAATTTTCTCGAAATCCAACACTGCTTGAATGACCTTTTCAAGCCGGGATTCATCCACCAGGTTAATGTATTCTGTGGGAATATCAAAGTGAATCATTTTTCCTCTGCGTTCGGTTGGATTGGCTCGGTTTTCGCTTCGAGAGCGGGGGAGGCATCTGCTTCGGAGCCGGGAGCGAGTTCTCCCGGGGATGGAGATGTGATGACAATCTCCGGGTAGGGAATTCGTGGATGATACATGTTGTGCAAGGTTTGGAAAAACGATTCCGATGCCAGGTGTAAATCACGGATGGAGAGGTTTGTATCATCCAATTGGTGTTGTTGTTGAATGTAATCAAAGGCTTTGGCAATCATATCCCGGATATCCTGTTCATTTTTGGGCGGGGTGGCCCGGACACGAGCTTCGCAATTATCGGCAAGCATGAGCAGGGCAGTTTCGGCAGAGCGCGGACGAGGGCCGGGGTAACGAAAAAATTCGATATCCACCTTGGATTCATCTCCGCCGACCGCCTCAAGAGCGCGGGCGTACTGGTAGCGGGTGATGAGGGTGCCGTGATGTTCGAGCATAAAATCCAGTAAACGGCGGGGAAGGTGATATTTCTTCCCTAAACTTACGCCATCGCTTACATGGCGGAGAATAATTTCCGTACTGCGGAAAGGATCCAGTGAATCATGGGGGTTGTTGCCGGCCACCTGATTTTCTACGAAAAATGACGGGCTGATAGCCTTTCCGGCGTCATGATAGATTGCACCGACCCGGGTGAGCAGGGGGTCTGCCCCAATGGCTTCTGCCGCCTGTTCCGCCAGGTTGGCTACTTGCAAACTATGTTGATAAGTGCCGGGAGAATGCTGCAAAATGAACTTGGAGAGGGGGTGATCCGGGCGCTGCAATTCCAATAATTGCATGGGGGTGGTTAACCCCAATAATTGAGAAATAAAGTATTGGAGTAAAACCGTGAGGCTGGCAGAGGCAATGCCATTGAACAAAGCCGCGCCAACCAGGGTGGCAAGGCCGAGAAAATCAATCGTTCCGGGCAGGCGATATGCCAGGATGACTGCGCTGCCGCTGACTCCTACCATTAGACCAGAAACGATGAAGTTGGAGATGCGCTGGGCTTTGCCGAGGGTGAGAATCCCCACCATGCCGGTGAGAATGTAGAAAATGCTCAAATCCAGGCTGTTGGGGAGGTTGAAGGCGGCAAGGATGCCGAGAGTGAGGGAAAAAATCAGGCCCAACTCCACGGAGAAGACGCAGGAGAGGGTAAGACCGAAAGCAGCTAACGGAAAGAGGTAGGGCATGACGACCCGGTTTGGAATGAGGAAGCGGGCAGCCGCGAAGAATAAAAGGAAGAGGAGCGAAATAATGATCAGGTAGCGCAAGCTGGCAACAATGTGACGGGAGCGAAAGCGAAAGTAGAGAATGTTGAAACCCGCAAGTAGAAGGATGAGAATGGCAGCGGAAACGATGTTCTTGGTATTATCTTCCGGTTGGATTAAGTCGAACTGGGCGAGGGTTTCCCAGGTCAGGGGAGAAACGACCTGGCCGCGGCGGACGATGATTTCTCCGGAGACATAGGAACGGG
>CALESS010000284.1 GCA_937907495.1 uncultured Anaerolineaceae bacterium | reverse complement strand
ATGCATACCAATCTCGCCGGCAGCCCTAAGTTAAATGCAATTCGCTCTCATCCAACTGTATGCTGGGAGTCACTTCGATCATAGGCAAAGTATATCAATGATTCTCTTCTTCCGGCTGCCGCGCCGCAAAAAGCTGCACCATGCTATTGAGTGGATGTAGTTTCCATCCAAACCGGTATACCAGTAAAGGTTCCTTCGCTCTGCGATCCCTGCAAAAGCAGTTTCTCAGGCAAAATCACTGGTAAAATCATATGCAAGTATAATTCTGGAGGACAACCCATGGATCCCAAACGAACCTCTTTTTATCTCGGCCGGCATTATGATCTTGCCAGGTCTGCATCCACCACCAACCCGGTGTTGTACGATCCCGCCAACCTGACCACCCACGCCGTGGTGACCGGCATGACCGGCTCCGGCAAAACAGGCCTGTGCGTGGGTCTGCTGGAAGAAGCCGCCCTGCAGGGTATCCCCGCCTTGATTGTGGATCCCAAAGGCGACCTGACCAACCTGGTCTTGCACTTCCCCAACCTGGCCCCCGCCGATTTTGAGCCCTGGATTGACCGGGACATGGTACGCCGCTCCGGCAAAACCCTGGCAGAAGTGGCCGCTGAGACCGCCGCCAACTGGCAAAAAGGCCTGGCAGATTGGGAACTCGGCCCGGATGATCTGCTTGCCCTGCAAGAGGCCGCTGATTTCACAATTTACACCCCCGGTTCTTCTTCCGGTCTGCCGGTCAACATTCTTTCCTCCTTCCAACCGCCGCAAATAGACTGGGAGGAGAACCGCGAGATCCTGCGCGAAAAAATATCCACCACCGTCACGGCCTTGCTGGGGCTGGTGGGCATGGAAGATATTGACCCGCTCCGTTCGCGCGAGCACATCCTGCTGAGCAATATCCTGGAAAATGCCTGGAGCAACAACAAAGCCCTCGACCTGACGGAGTTAATCCTGCAAACCCAGAACCCACCCTTTGAGCGCCTGGGCGCTTTCCCGCTGGACCGCTTCTATCCCGAAAAAGAGCGCTTTGAACTGGCAATGCTGCTCAATAACTTCCTGGCATCGCCTTCCTTCTCCACCTGGTTGGAGGGCACGGCCCTGGATATCGAAAGTTTCCTCTACCAGCCAGATGGCAAAATCCGCCACAGCATCTTCTACCTGGCGCACCTTAATGACAACGAGCGCATGTTCTTCACTACCCTGCTCTTTGCCGCCACCGAAGCCTGGATGCGCACCCAGCGCGGCACCAGCGGACTGCGCGCCCTGCTTTACTTCGATGAAATCGTCGGCTATTTACCGCCGGTTGCAAACCCGCCTTCCAAGCCGATTCTGATCCGCATGCTCAAGCAGGCGCGCGCCTTTGGCCTGGGGCTGCTGTTGGCTACCCAAAACCCGGTGGATGTGGATTACAAAGCCCTTTCGAACGCCGGCACCTGGTTTGTAGGCCTCCTGCAAACTGACCAGGATAAGCAGCGCCTGTTGGATGGTTTGCAATCTTCCGCCGGCGGTATTGACCGTGCCGAGTTCGACCGCATGATCTCCACCCTGCCCAAGCGCACTTTCATTCTGAATAATATTCATGCCAAGGGAGCGCAGGTCTTCCAGACGCGGTGGGTGATGAACTACCTGGCGGGGCCGCTGATGCGCAACCAGATCCCGGCCCTGAATGCACTGGTACACAAGGATGGTTCCGAGACGGGCGAATCCACCCCCGCCGCCCGACCCTCTGCCGGAAAAAAACCGGCTGCGACCCCCGCCTCCATCCTGGGTACGGAAGATGGCACCACCAGCACCCGCCCGCCCCTGACGGAAGGCCTGGCAGAATACTTCCTGCCGGATGACCTGGATGTGTTCCAGGCTACCAGTTTGCTTAACCTTGACCGCGGACAATCGGTGGAGAACGTGGGGACGGTTTATCACCCCGCCCTGGTGCTGCAAGCCGAGGCCCGCTATGCTGACCGCAAAGCCCGGCTGGATTTTACGCACCACTTCACAGCCCTCATCGAGGACCTGCCGGACGGCCTGGTGCGCTGGGAAGAATTCGCCGCCAGCCCCTTCAATCGCAAAAAGATGAAACCCAGCCCGCTCAGGAATGTGCGCTTCACCCGTCTGCCAGGCTGGCTGACGGATTCCCGCCGCCTTAACGCCCTGCAAAAGGATTTTGTGGATTGGATTTACCGGGACGGCGGAATCCAGGTGCGCTCGAACCCGGCGCTAAAGGTTTCTGCCGGGCCGGATGTTTCCTCCGCTGAATTCCGCGAGATGTGCAGCCAGGCT
>CALESS010000283.1 GCA_937907495.1 uncultured Anaerolineaceae bacterium | reverse complement strand
AGGGATTGAGTTCAATGACTGGCTGCGGTTTGCGATCTCCATTGGAACCATCCTGCTGGCGCTGGCATACGCCCATTGGAAGTTCATGCGGGTTTTCCGCCCGGTTGTCATTTGGGTGGCGCAGGGCTTTTCAAAGATCAACGAAGTGCTGAATTGGGCGCTGATACCGCTGTTTGCCCTGATGGGTCTGTTGAAGAATGGGTTAATGACGGTTTTCACCCGGCCGCGAAAATTGAAAACCAGTTAAGATGAACCCCCCACGAACCTTTCCGTGGGGGGTGTTTTTTTAGAGGTCCTTTACCATCCACATCATTTGTAATTTGCCAAACAATACCCCCGTAATGCCCACGGCATGGTATCCGCAACGTTCATAGAATCCGGTGGCAGTGAGCCGGGTGAGGGTGCCAAGGCGGGTGTACCCCAATTGGCGGGATTTGTTTTCGACCGTTTCAATCAGCAATCGCCCGATGCCGCGCTTTTGGAAGGCATCGGCTACGGCGAGGTGGGAAAACTGCCCCACGCCGGGTTCTTTTTCAAATAACTTGATGACGCCTACAATTTGGCCTGTCCCTGTCTCCACAGCCATGAAATGCAGGCTGATGGGTTCGTAATCATCCTTTTCACTGCCGGGGGGCTGACCCAGGGGCTCGCGTAAAACATGATAGCGGAGGGCATAATAAGCTTTGAACTCTTCCTTGGTCTGTGGCGAGCGGATTTCAAACATGATTCACCTTTTCCATACGCAAGTTTTTTGCCGGCCGGCCCGGCTGCTAGACCGTGATGACTTTTTCTGCTTTTTGCAGGGCTTCCAAAATATCGCCCATTCCACCAACCACACCTACCTGCACCTGGTCCGCAAGCTCAAAGAAATCCAGGCAGGTTTTACAGAGTACCAATTCCACGCCCTGTTTTTCCAGCGCTTTGAGTTGTTCCAGCACGGGGGAACCATTACAGGCTAATTTGACACCTTCTGTATAAAAGAGAATCTTGGCTGGCAAGTCGCCGGATTCCAGCCAGAGACTGAGGAATTTTGCAACCAGAGTAAGGGGCAATTGCCCGGGAGCGGATCCGAGGCCGTAGTGAGTGAAGAGGATGATGGTATTGTTATTCATAGACTCCATTTACTTTTCGAATTTTGGCTTGGCAGG
>CALESS010000282.1 GCA_937907495.1 uncultured Anaerolineaceae bacterium | reverse complement strand
GCAATACCGAGGCATCCACCTGCTGGGCAAAGGCGTCATCCTCACGATATTTCTGGGAGAATGAATCCAGGGTGCGGGTGATGCTGGTCAATTCATCCTCATCACCGGTGGAGAGGTAGTTATTGAGGAAGAGCAAATCATTCCCCGCCAGGAAGGCATTGCGAGCCACCACCCGCCCATCGAAAGTTCGCAGGGTGGGGTCGTAATACTTGCGCACCGCCTGGCTGCCCAGGTCATCCGATACCACCAGCCCGCCCTGGGAACGCCATGAGGCAAGCGGCTCCAAGCCAAAAAGCTGATCCAACGCACTGCGTTCAAAACTAACAGGCTTGGTCACCGGGCGGATATTCCCCTGGAATTGATAACGGATATGCGAAACAAGCAACCCGTCCGCCGTCTGCGAGGCTTCCAGCCCGCCATCGGTCACCGCAAAAAACGGTGCAAGTTCAACCTCCAACATCTGCTCCAGCGTCTTGCGGACCGTTGCCACTTCCTCTTCAGCCGGTCGGTCTGCGCTGCCGCGTCCGGGGAAATGCTTGGCAACCACCATCATCTGGTTTTTACTGCCCGCGTGTAAACCCTCGATGTAGGCCTTCCCCATTTGTGCCACCAGGAAAGCATCCCCGCCAAAAGTCCGGGTTCCCAAGTCTTCACTTCCCTCGGTATAGGGCTTGTCCAGCACATCCAGTGATGGTCCCAGGAACATATTAAACCCGAGCGCCGAAAGTTCCTTGCCCAGCACCTCTGCCGTCCGGCGCGCCAGGTCAGGCTGCCAGGTGGCGCCTAACGCCATTTGATTAGGCAACGGAGTGGTACCATTGAGGATCTGGTCATAGGGGGCAAGGTCGCCTTCCTGTGCAATTCCGATGAAGAGGGGAATGTAAGCCGGTAGGAAAGCGATCCCGGTCGGGGTGCGCTGCGTTGCCAGGGAGGTATCAAATTCCAGTGTTTGCAGGTGATTGGTAAGGGCATAAGCCTGGTTCAGGGTATTTTCCGGGCCAGTAAAGTTATCATCCGCCTCGCTGAGCACCACCCCGCCGATGTGATACTTGCCAACCAGTATGCTGATCGCAGAGTCGGGCTTGAAATCCGAGCCGGAAAAAGAGACCACGAACAATTGGCCCACCCGCTCTTCTGGCGTCATGCTGGATAGCAGTTCCTGCGCCTGGATCAGCGGCCCGTCCGTAATACTCTGGGCCCGGGCAGCAGGCAGGCTCCCGCCCATTCCCAGCAGCAACCCGCAGATCAGCAGGATGCGCAATGCCCGGCTCATGAAAGCCCCTCCCCCGGGAACTGGACTAGCAGCTTTTCATGCGTTGCCGGCTGGATATTGCCGCCGGAAATCAAAACCGCTGCCAATTGTCCCGGCTGGTGAATGCGGCGGGCTGCCGCCAGCGCTACCGCCGCCGAGCCTTCAATCCGCTCCCCATAACGCCGCCAGGCAAAGGCAATGGCCCGGCTGATTTCTTCCTCCGTCACCAGCACCATTTCATCCACATTCTGCCGGATCAACTCCAGGGTGACAGATCCTTCTTCAACGGCTCCTGCCAGGCCATCCGCCAGGCTCTCGCCTTCCACAACCCCTGCCTGGCTGCCATGCTGGAAGAATTGGTGCATATAAGCCGATGCTTCGGATTGCACCCCGATCACCCGCGTGGTCGGTGAGAAGTTTTTCATCACCGTCCCCACCCCGACAGCCAATCCCCCGCCCCCTACCGGGAGGTAAAGCTCATCCAGCATTCGTCCAGCCATCTGCTCCAGTACTTCATACCCCAGGCTGGCCTGACCGCAGATCACCTGTACGTCATTGTAGGGAGAAACCCAGACCATGCCGCTCTGGCGGGCAAATTCCTTGCCCGCGGCTTCCGCAGCCTCGTATCCTCCCTTCACCAGGGTTACTTCAGCACCCAGGGCTTGCATCGCCGCCACCTTGGAAGGAACAGCATTCTCCGAGGCAAATACCACCACCCGGCTGCCCACAGCCTGCCCGGCAACCGCCACTCCCTGCCCATGATTCCCGGCGGAGGCACACACCAGCCCAGCCTCAACATCCCCCGGCGGGAGGCTCAGCACCTTGTTCATGGCGCCGCGCAGTTTGAAAGAACCTGTAATTTGCCGGTTCTCCCATTTCAACAGCCAACCGGTGGAGGGGTCCTCCTGCAGCGGGGTGACTTTCACCCGCCCATGCAAGCGCTGGTTGGCTTCTGCCAGCTCCCGCAGCGGGATCACACTCCCTCCATTACATGGCGGGCTAACTTCGGGTCATCCGTGAAGATCCCATCCACCCCCAGGCTAAACAAGCGGCGCATCTCCTGCGGATCATTCACCGTCCATACATTGATGAACCGCCCGCGGGCCTTCTCACGGCGTATCATATCCGGCGTCACGTCCGTCCAATAGGGATGAATGCCCTGGGGTGAGAGACCTGCCATCCAGCGGGAGCGGAACAGCCCCCCCAGCCAGCCTTTCCAGGTTAGCAGGGCTGCCGGCACCCGGGGGGCCAAGGCTCTCGCCCGGGTGATATTTGCGGGGGTAAAAGAAGAAAAAATCACGGAATTTTCAAGCTGGTGGGAGCGGACAAGCGCCACCACCTTCTCCACCAGATCGTCCCTGCCGTGACCGTAGTTGGTCAGCTCGACGTTGATCAGCAGCTTTCCACCCAGGCTGGCAAACACTTCCTCAAGGGTGGGGACATGCTCTCCCGCAAAAGGTTCCCCCTTCCATTTTCCGGCATCCAGTTTTCGGATCACCTCAAACGGGGTATGCGCAACCGGTGCATCCAGCCCGGTGGTGCGCCGGAGGGAGGCATCGTGCATCACCACCACCACACCATCCGCACTGAGCTTGGCATCTAGCTCAATTCCATCCGCTCCCTGCTCTAAAGCCAGCCGAAACGCCGCCAGGGTATTTTCTGGTGCGTGGGCAGAAGCCCCGCGGTGAGCAAATATGAGCGGGTGCGGCAGGTCGAAATATCGGCTCATAATTCTACAAAGTACGCTTCCGCAGCCTGGTCCAACAACTCCCGAGACATGACCGGGTCTTCTGCCAGGTAGTGGGCAATATCCAGGATCTGGTCGCACAGATCGCGCGGGTGAGAGGCACGCAATTTACGGTTGCGCTTGATGTACCATTCCTGCAGCAGATAAGCCAGCCCCTGGTCACTAAAGGTGACTCCCTTCTGCTCTGCCACCCGCCGGAAGATTTCCCGGTACTCATCGTAATTGGGATCGCCCACTTCGATCTTGTGGCGCAGCCGCCGCAGGAATGCTTCATCTACCAGGTCCTTGGGCGGCAGGTTGGTCGAGAAAATCACCAGCACATCAAACGGCACTTCCATTTTGCGCCCGGTATGCAGGGTGAGGTAATCAATCCGGTTTTCCAAAGGCACAATCCAGCGGTTGAGTAAATCCCGCGGGCGCACCTGTTGCCTGCCAAAGTCGTCAATCAGCAAAATGCCCCCATTGGCCTTCAACTGGAAGGGTGCTTCATAATAGCGGTGCACATCATCAAATACCAGGTCCAGGCCAGACATGGTCAGCTCGCCGCCGGTGACAATAAAGGGACGTTTGATCTTCACCCAGCGCGGATCGCGCCGGTTGCCGGAGCGCAGGCTGCCCGTGCCGGAGGGGGTGGTATCTTCTTCCCCCGCCAGGGTGTGATTCACCGAATCGTACAGCTTGATCACCTGTCCATCCACAAAAATGGCATAGGGGATGAAGATGGGCTGGTTGCCGATCATACTGCCCATGGCCCGCGCCACGCTGGTTTTTCCGTTACCTGGAGGGCCATAAATGAAGATGGACTGCCCGGAATTGACCGCTGGCCCCAACCGGTGAAAGGTTTTTTCCGAAAGCACCAGGCTGCTGAGCACCTGACGCATAATACGGCTGGTGACCTGCAAGCGCGCCCGGCTCTGGCGGCGGATGGCTTCGTTATATGCCTGCAGCGGAACTGGAGCCGGTCCCGCATACTGGCTGCGCTCCAGGGCCTCCCGGGCACGCGCAATGCCTGCTCCGGTGATGGCATACTGATAGGCGCCTTCTCCCAAACCCATCTGCGAAGAGCGCACCTCGATAAGCTTCTCCGTCTTCAACGTACTGCAAATTTGATCCACCACACCGGAGAAGGGCAGGGCAATCTCCTCCGCGATCTTAAAACCCGTCATGTACCCCTGGTAATACATCGCTTTCAACACCAGGTCTTGCAGCCACAAAACTGAAAGCCCGGTTTCTTCGATCTTGTTGATCGGCGGGGGTACAAATAATCGCTGTCCCGGTGCAGCCGGGTTGGCTTGAGAGGCAGACGGATTGGAACGCGGCGGTTGATTACTCATCAGGTATTCTCCACTCAGTCGAACTTGTGAGACTCAATAATT
>CALESS010000281.1 GCA_937907495.1 uncultured Anaerolineaceae bacterium | reverse complement strand
TACCAACAGGTAACCGACTGGCATCTAAAACAGCCAGTTTTATAATTTTTCCCCAACCCCCTTCTCCCCCCGGGGGAGAGCAACCGGAGACCTGCCATGACCCACCCCTTCCCAAGCGACCCCGCCGAAATCATCCACTGGCAATGGAGCGACTATCAGCCGATGGCTGAGGAATTAACCGCCCGCCCACTGACGGCAGAGAACATCCAGCAATGGCTGGCAGATTGGACCCTGCTCGGCACGTGGGTGCGGGAGCAGTACACCCGGCTCTCAATCGCCATGAGCATCAACACGGTGGATGAAGAAGCCCTCAAGCGGTTTGAAAACTTCATGGATACCATCTTCCCGAAAAGCATGGAAGTGGACCAGACGATGAAGCAGAAGCTGCTGATCAGCGGCCTGGAGCCGGAAGGATTTGAAATTCCGCTGCGCAACCTGCGCGCCGAAGCGGATCTCTTCCGCCTGGAGAACCTGCCGCTGATGGGTGCCGAGGCCAAGTATGGCACCGAATACGATAAAATTGCCGGCGCTCAATCGGTGACCTGGGAGGGCGAGGAGCGCACCATCAGCAGTATGCAGCAGGTGGGCCAGCATCCCGACCGAGAAAAGCGCGAACAGGCCTGGCGCCTGGTCGCCGAGCGCCAACTGGCGGATCGGGAATCCTTCAACGAGCTTTGGAAAAAATTCCTCAGCCTGCGCTTGAAGATCGCGGCCAACGCCGGCAAACCGGATTATCGGGCTTACGTCTGGCAGGCCAAATTGCGCTTTGATTACAGCCCCGCCGATTGCCGGCGCTTCCACGCCGCCATTGAAGAGGTGGTGGTACCGGCCGCGGTGCGCATCTACGAACACCGCCGCCAGGCCCTGGGTTTGGAAACCCTGCGCCCCTGGGATTTGAACGTGGATATCAGCGGTCAGCCTGCGCTGCGGCCCTACCAGACGCTGGATGAATTCAAGCAGAAAATCGCCGCCATCTTCCACCAGGTTGACCCGGTATTGGGCGGTTACTTTGACACCTTGAACCGGGAGGGCCTGCTGGATATTGAAAACCGCAAGAATAAAGCCCCCGGTGCTTTCTGCGCCGACCTGCCAGCCACCCGCCGTCCCTTCGTGTTTGAAAATGCGGTCGGCCTGCATGGGGATGTGCAAACCCTGCTGCATGAGAGCGGTCATTCCTTCCACGTTTTTGAATCGCTGGATTTGCCCTTCATGCAACAGAAAGATGCCCCGATGGAGTTTGCGGAAGTGGCTTCGATGGCCATGGAGTTGCTCGCTTCGCCCTACCTGACCAGCGATTTTGGCGGATTTTACACCCCGGCGCAGGCTGCCCGCGCCCGCATTGAACACCTGGAAAAATGCATCACTTTCTGGCCCTACATGGCCGTGGTGGATGCCTTCCAGCACTGGGTGTACGAGAACCCGCAACAAGCCCTTGACCCGGCCAATTGCGATGCCTGTTGGAAAGAGCAATGGAGTCGCTTTATGCAGGGGGTGGATTGGAGCGGCCTGGAGGACGTAGTGGTCACCGGCTGGCACCGCAAACTGCATATCTTCCAGGCACCCTTCTATTACATCGAGTACGGCCTGGCACAGTTGGGTTCGGCCCAGATCTGGCACAATGCGCTGACCGACCAGGCCGGGGCTGTTCGCAGCTATCGCAACGCGCTGGCCTTGGGCGGCACGGCAACCCTGCCCCACCTGTACCGCACGGCTGGCGCCCGCCTGGCCTTTGATGCCGAGACGCTCGGCCAATCGGTGAGGTTGATGGAAACCACCATCCATGAGTTGCGGGAAAAGGTCCACTAACCCCTTCTTCCCGATCACTCTTGACGCCCAGTATACCGAATGGTATACTGGGCGTTATCATGAACAACCGCGAAACCCTGCTAAAGTCTGCTTTGGAACTCTTCTCCAGTCGCGGCTACGATGCCGTGGGTGTGCAGGAGATCGCGGCTGCCGCCGGAATCACCAAACCCACGCTTTACCACTACTTCGGCAACAAGAGCGGGTTGCTGGCAACCCTGCTCAGCGAATATTTTGAGCCATTTTTCACCGCCCTCGAAAGCGCTGCCGGCTACCGGGGGGATATCACTTCGTCGCTGGAGGCTGTTGCCCGCACCTATTTTGATTTTGCCCGCCATAGCCCGCTGCTGTATCGGTTCTCCCTGGCACTGAGCTTCGCCCCGCCCCAGAGTGAGGCCTTCCAGGCTGCGCGTGCCCTGAACGAGCGCCAGCGCGAGTTATTGGAGGCGCTTTTCGCCAGCGCCAGCAAGGATCATGGAAATATGAAAGGCCGTCAGCGC
The DNA here is from genome assembly GCA_937907495.1 of uncultured Anaerolineaceae bacterium. GTDB lineage: Bacteria > Chloroflexota > Anaerolineae > Anaerolineales > Anaerolineaceae > CALESS01. The sequence continues at coordinate 2,082 of CALESS010000281.1, read as the reverse complement.
ACGTATGCGGCCTCCTTCCTGGGGATGCTCAATACCTATGCCCTCCTCTCCCTCAACGGCTCCGCTGAATTGGATGAAAGCTGGGTGTATCCCCTCGTCCACCAGTTTATGCATGGCATCTTCTCTTGAGGGCAAATTTTTTTGAAATTTAATTATACCTACCGGTATGTATGGGTTTTTCACTGCCCTGCCGATCCTGGGAATGGAGAGGCGCATGGCTTCCGCTGCTCCGGGCGTTGCAGGTGGAGCGCGGGAGGTTATGGAAAGATGCCTTCTTCCCAGCGCTTCGCCATTACGAATATTTCAAACACCAACAAGGAACCCTGTAAATGACCATTCCCCCTCACTGGGCCGCAGACGCCATTTTCTATCACATCTACCCGCCTGGTTTTTGCGGCGCCCCGCCGCGCAATGATTTCTCCAGCCCGCCAGTGGACCGTCTCCGCAAGATCAGCGGATGGCTGCCCCATTTGCAGCAACTGGGCATCAACGCCCTCTATCTCGGCCCCGTTTTTGAATCCAGCGCTCACGGTTATGATACCGCCGATTATTACCAGGTGGATCGCCGGTTGGGGGACACCGCAGCCCTCTCCCGCCTGGCGGGTCAATTGAAGGAGAATGGCATCCGCCTGGTGCTGGATGGCGTTTTTAACCACGTCGGGCGGGATTTCTGGGCTTTCCGGGATGTGCAGTCCAACCGGGAGGCATCCCCTTACTGCGATTGGTTCCGTGGCTTACGATTTGACGCCCGCAGTCCGTATGGCGACCCCTTCAGTTACGAAGCCTGGAACGGTCATTACGACCTGGTGCGCTTAAACCTGGCTCACCCGGCGGTACGCGAGCATTTGTTCGAGGCCATCCGTTCGTGGGTGCTGGATTTCGATATTGCCGGGTTACGCCTGGATGCGGCTGACAGCCTGGATTTCGACTTTCTGCGCGCCTTGCAGGTGTTCTGCCGCGGCCTCAAGCCGGATTTCTGGCTGATGGGTGAGGTGGTGCATGGTGATTACCGGGACTGGGTCAACCCGAAAATGCTGGATTCGGTCACCAATTATGAAGCTTACAAAGGGTTGTACTCCAGCCTGTCCGAAGAGAACTATTTTGAGATCGCCTACACGCTCCAGCGCCAGTTTGGCCCCGGCGGGTTGTATAAGGCGCTGCCACTCTATAATTTTGCCGATAACCATGATGTAGATCGGGTTGCCAGCCGCCTGGGCAGCCCTGCCCGGCTTTACCCGCTTTACCTGTTGCTCTTCACCATGCCGGGTTCGCCCTCCATCTACTATGGCAGCGAATGGGGGCTGGAAGCAAAGCGTACGCCGCAATCCGATGCCGCCCTGCGCCCCTGCCTGGAGCTGGACGAGATGCCGCAACGCACCACCCACCCCAACCTGGCAGCCGACCTGGCACGTTTGGCTGAACTGCGCACCCGTCTGCCCGCCCTGCGCCATGGGGATTACAACCAGCTCCATGTTTCATCTCACCAACTCGTCTTCTCACGCACCACGCCTCAGCAAAGCCTGGTGGTGATGCTGAATGCCGCCGGCAGCCCGGCAGCGCTGGAAACGGTCGTTGCGGGGGGCTTTCGGCGGGCGGTGGATGTGCTGAACGGGGATCAGACCTTTTCCATCCACGAAGGCCGCCTGGGCGCGGAGATCCCGGCGGGGTGGGGGCGGGTTTTGCTGCTCGAAGATTGAATCCGGCGGAAAACCTGCGCTGAAAATCTTGACGATTCCACCCCGGCGGTGGTATCATTAGCCTTCGCAAGATCAAGAGATGCCCTCGTAGCGCAATTGGACAGAGCGTTTGCTTGCGGAGCAAAAGGTTGCAGATTCGAGTTCTGCCGAGGGCACCAAAGAACCATCCCTACCTATGGGATGGTTTTCGTTTCTCGAGCCATTTTTCACCATATATGGGGCGTAAGCTGTGAGGGTTCTACGCGTATTTAATAAATTTTAGCTGCGGCAACCGCTTACGGAATGGTAGGAATAAACAGGTTGCTTGACCCTGGATGCAAATATCTGCCACGACACAATCGAATCAATCTGCTACATTAACCTCCCTTGCTGCGGGAATGCCAGT
>CALESS010000280.1 GCA_937907495.1 uncultured Anaerolineaceae bacterium | reverse complement strand
CAACATTCCCCTGCTGATTGACCTGGTTGGCAAAGCCTTCAACGACCGCACGCCCTTCACCGCCGAGGTGTATTACGTTTCAATGAAGGAATTTGCGGACCGCAAGTGGGGAACCCCGCAGCCAATCATCATCAGCAATCCGGGCATGGGCCTGGGTGTGGCGTTGATGCAAGGCTTTGGCACCTACTCCTTTGCAGTGGCTGATGCCCAACAGTTCGTGACCCAGATTGTAGGCGCGGCGGGTGTGTACCGCACGATGGAAATTGAGAACCGCCTGCGGATGATGTTGCTTTCCAAGCTGCAGGATTTGCTCTCTGAGACGGCGGCCAAGCACAGCGTGGTGCAACTGCTGGCCCTGACGGAAGAACTGGGTGCAGGTGTGCGGGCCAAAGCTCAGGATGACTTTGCGGCGATCGGCCTGGTGCTGAAGAGCTTCTACATTGGCAACCTGAAGCCTTCGGAGAAATCTGCGGAAGAACTGCGGGCGATGGGTATGCTGGATATGCAGACCTACACCCAACTTCAGGCGGCAGATGCCCTGCGGGAAGCTGCCCAGAACCCCAGCGGCGGTGCAGGCCTGACGGCTGGCATCGGCGCAGGCATGGGAATTGGCAATGTGATCTCCTCTTCGTTGAGCGGGATGACCGGCAACCAGGGGCAGCAACAGTCTTCCCAGGGCGGGGCAGTCGCAGGCGGTGCGGCAGCCGGTGCGGCTGCCGGTACCCCCTCAGTGATGACCCCTGCGGAAGCGGCAGCGGTATTGAAGGTTTCGGAAGAGGATATTGTGGCTGCCATTCAGGCAGGTGATTTGAAAGCCCGCAAGATTGGCAATGCCTACCGCATCAGCAAGGAAGCCCTGGAAGAATTCTTGAAGGGTTAAGCCCGTTCAGAAAAAAAAGCCCGATAACCAACAGCCCGGTGAATCATCACCGGGCTGTTTTTCTGCTCATGTTATAATTATCTGGCAATTGCAGCCTAATCCATCTACGAATGGGGTTGCTGAATGAAACTTCACGAATACCAATCCAAAAGTTTGTTTGCAAATTATGGCATCCCGATTCCGAGGGGCCGGGTGATATCCACCGCACATGAAGCCAAGCAGATTGCTGAAGACGTGGGCGGTCGGGCGGTGATCAAGGCACAGGTTCTGGTTGGAGGCCGGGGGAAAGCGGGGGGCATCCGCCTGGCGAAAAGCCCCAAAGAAGCCGAGGAACTGGCGACAATTTTGTTGGGGATGGAATTAAAGGGCTTGCCGGTACGGCGGGTGCTGGTGGATGAGATGGTCAACATCCAGCAGGAGGTGTACCTGGCGATCACCAACGACCGGACGGAACGCCGACCGGTGCTTATGGCCTCCTCCGCCGGGGGGGTGGATATCGAAGAGACAGCCATCCAACATCCTGAATTGATTTTCAAGATGTTGATTAACCCGCTCATTGGCCTGCGGGATTACCAGGTGCGGGATATTGCGGCAGGGATTGAGTTGAAGCGCAGCCTGTGGCGGCAATTTGGCGAGGTTGCGCTGAATTTATGGAAAGTCTTTGTGGCAACGGACGCCACACTGGCTGAAATCAATCCGCTGGTTGTGACCACGGAGGGGAAGTTTCTGGCGCTGGATGGCAAAATGATCCTGGATGATAGCGCCCTGTTCCGCCACCCGGATCTGGTGGAGATTCGCGACCTGGATATCGAAGCCCCGGCGGAGATCGAAGCCCGCAAATACGGATTGACCTATATCAAGCTGGATGGACAGATTGGCTGCATGGTCAATGGGGCCGGGTTGGCAATGGCGACTACGGATATCATCAAATTGAATGGCGGAGAACCTGCCAACTTTCTGGATATCGGCGGCGGTAAAGAAACAAAAAAAGTAGCCGCGGCCTTCCGGATTATCCTGCAAGACCCAAACGTCCGGGGAGTCTTAATCAACATTTTTGGCGGCATCACCCGCTGTGACGAGGTGGCACGGGGAATCTTGACGGCGATGGCGGAGGTGAAGCCCAAAGTTCCGATGGTGGTGCGGCTGGTGGGCACGAACGCCGAGGAGGGGTTGAAGCTGTTGGCGGATGCCAACATGACCACGGCGGATACCTTGTTGGACGCGGCGGAAAAAATTGTGACCCTTGCCCGGGGAGGCCAATCATGAGCATATTGATCAATAAATCCACCCGGCTGTTGGTGCAAGGCATTACAGGTCACGAGGGGTTGTTCCACACCCAGCAGATGTATTCTTATGCTCCAGGGACGGTGGTCGGGGGGGTGACGCCAGGCAAAGGGGGAGAATGGGTTTTGAATGGCAAGTTGCCGGTTTTTGATTGTGTGCGGGTGGCAGTGGAATCCACCGGGGCAAATACCAGTGTAATTTTTGTGCCCGCCAAGGTGGCGGCAGATGCCATTTTTGAGGCCGCTGACAGCGGCATTTCGCTCATCATTTGTATCACCGAAGGTGTGCCGGTCTCCGATATGATGCGGGTGCAGACCTATTTGAGCGGCTTGAATGTGCGGCTGATTGGTCCGAATTGCCCCGGATTGCTGACCCCGGGTGAGGCCAAGGCAGGCATTATCCCCGGTTCGATTGCGATGGCGGGGAATGTGGGGGTGGTTTCCCGCAGCGGGACGCTGACCTATGAGGTGATGTACGCGCTGAAAAAGAGCGGCCTGGGCTGCAGCACCTGCGTGGGCATCGGCGGTGACCCGGTGAACGGGACGAGCTTTTTGGATATCCTGGAAATGTTTGAAAGCGATCCGCATACGGATCAAGTGGCTTTGATCGGCGAGATTGGCGGGAACGATGAAGAGCGGGCGGCAGAATTCATCTCTACCCGCATGACCAAACCTGTCGTCAGCTTCATCGCCGGGCAAACGGCCCCGCCGGGGAAGCGGATGGGTCATGCGGGGGCCATTATTGAAGGCAGTTCGGGTTCAGCGATGGAAAAAATCCGCAAACTGGAAGCATCTGGTGTGCGGGTGGCTCGGCACCCGGAGGAGATCCCCGGGCTGCTGAAACGCTAGAGGAACAAAAGAACCGGGCAAGCAGCCCGGTTTTTGTTGGTAACCCAAATTAACTATTTCGCCTGATCTATCAGCCGTACGGCATCGCCAACGGTTTTGATATTGCGGGCGTTTTCATCGGAGATGGTCAGGGAAAACTTTTCGCTAATGCCATCAATCAAAAAGAACTGGTCCATCGAATCGGCTTCCAGATCTTCAACAAACCTGGATTCCAGGGTGACCTTCGCCAAATCTTCTGGTTTGAGCTTCATAACCTCTGCAATGACTTCTTTTACACTCTCAAACGTATCCATGAAAAACCTCCTGTAAATCCTGCTGAAGATAAGTGAATTTTAACGAGCCTGGGGATATTGTCAAGTGACTGGTTCAAACAATTCCCAGGGAGGGGTACCCGAGCCGCCTTTTCCGGCGAGCGAGGATGAAATTTCCGGCTGAAGTTCGGGGAGCAGATCGGCTGCGGCAGCCAGCAGACCAAAACAACCGGTGATCATCATATCACCAAACGGGGCGGAAAAGTAGGGCCGGAGTGGAGAACTGGACAACATGCCGCGCCGGGGGCCGGTTACCACCAGGTTGGTTGGGGAACCATCCAGGGGCAGGGGGGTGCTGGAATAAATCAGCGCCCCGTGCCCGTGATGATTAAACACATCCGCATGCGTTAAGTTACCATTGGCGAGCGAAATGAGCAGCGATTCAAGCTTTTGCTGATCCAGCAGACCCGTGTGATGCTCGAAGACACCTTCAATGCCCTGCGGACCGAGTCGGAAGGCGAGGGTGTGGAAGTTGCCAATATTGGCAATGAGCTTACGGGGAAGGTTTTGTACCCAGGGATCAAAGGTGGCGCCCAGAACAGCTGCCGGAGCGGTATCCATCACGATTAAGGGGCAGGGCAGGGCGGGGGCGGAATCCGCAACGGCCTGCAGGCGGGTGAGGATAGGCGGGATGGCTGTGGAAGGATAGGCAAAAGCGCTCAGGCAATTGGCCTGGCGGATGCGCTGATCGAGGTAATCGAAACGGAATTGGCGGTCCGAAACATCGAGCGGGGCGGCGCCGTGATCAAACACGGCAACGGCGATTGCATCCAGGGTATCCAGCCGAATGCCGAATTCCATAAAGGCGCGCTGGATGGCGGGAAAATTGAAATCGCCCAGTTCAATGGTGCAAATATCGGCGGGCAGGCGGGCAACTTCTTCTTCGGCAAGTATTTTCACGCCCATCTCTTGAACGATGGAGAGATCGTCATTGAAGGAGAGGGCCGCGGCGGGTGTGGCAAAAAGCGGCAAACCAGCCTTCAGATGGGCTTCGGCCCCCCAGGAACTTGGACCACCCCCCATCAACCGTCCAGTGAGTAGAATCGGCTGGCGGCGGGCTGTTGCCTGCTGCAACCGGCGGAAGATAATCATGGTCGGAGAGGGCAGAATAAGTTTAAATCCGTTTTCCAGATCCTGGCGGGAATCGTAGAGGTAGATATCCTGGGTGCCGGTGCCGATATCCACCGCCAGAACTTTGCGGGTTTTAGTCATCAATGCGGTTGAGACCGTAAATTTGTGCTACCGGAAGCACTGCCATGATGCCAGTGTTCGGTGTGGAGAGGTTACCGACCACACTTTCCGTGGCCTGGAGAATGCGATCTACCATCTCCTGGTCTTTGACCAGCGTGAGCAGTGTGCGGTTGAAGTTCACCATGTGTTCCATGATGTCCTCAAGGCTGGGGATGAGAGGTAAATCATCGCGCAGGGCAGATTTTGTTTTGTGACGCCGCAAGCCGGTGCTGGGAAAAATGGTCACACCTCCAACCCCCGAGTCTTCCCAGGCGGTGAGCAGGTCATCCAACTTATCTGGATCATGAAGGACAAACAGGATTAGAAACATCAGGCATTCTCCTTGGCGGAATCGGATAGGGAGGGGAGGGGCTTTACAGAAGGACCCGGCGGCTTGGTGCGGAAAGCCGCCCGCAGCATCAGCGGGGTGAGCAGCGTGGTCACCAACACCATGGCAACGATGGCGGAAAAGAGATCGTTGCTGAGCCAACCAGCGGTTAGGCCGACATTGGCGACAATCAGGCCGACTTCACCGCGAGAGACCATGCCAATGCCCAGTTGCAGCGCCTCGCGGCGGGGAAAGTTTGAAAGCAAAGCGCCTACGCCGGCCCCCACGATTTTTCCGAGGATTGCGACGACCACAATCAAGAGGATGCTCCATAAAGCTGAGAGCTGTAATGCACGGAGGTTGATGGAAAGTCCGATGTTGATGAAGAATATGGGTACAAACAGGCTGTAGGCGATGGCGCGCAGGCCGGGTTCGATATCTTTCTTCTCCTGGGTGCGGGAGAACATCAACCCCGCCAGGAAGGAGCCTGTAATGGCTGCCATACCGCCGATGAGTTCTGCGGCCAGGCCAAAGACGAGCAGGATGATGATGGCGAAGGTCAGCGGGCCAAAACTGATATCCAGGCGGGCAATGCGGCGGCTTAACCAGGGCAGCGCCCACAGGCCAAAGGAAACCGAAAGAGCCAGGAAGAGCAGGATGCGGCCAAATACAAGCAGAATATCAAGGAAAGTGCCCGCACCGGAAGCCAGGGCAAGGAAAATGGAGAGGAAGAGGATGACGAGGATGTCATCAAACACGGCGGCGCCAAGCAGGCTGAGGCCGACCCGGCTGCGGAGAACCTTCAACTCCATCAGGGTCTGGACGGAGATG
>CALESS010000279.1 GCA_937907495.1 uncultured Anaerolineaceae bacterium | reverse complement strand
TTCTCTTCCTCGGGTTGGGAATTTTCCTTACCGCCAAAGCCATCCATGGACTTCCCGGACTCACATATAAATTGCAAGTTTTCTTCAAGAAAGCTTCGGTCATTATCCGCCATTTTGCTGATCGTCTGGCATCCCCTGTTATCAATATCAACGGAAAATGGGCTGGCTTTTCGTCCATTTTTCGATCTAGAGCCAAAAAATAAAAGGAATGGGAGGTTCACATGCGTTTCAATGGTGATTGGAGAAAACAAACATATCTCATCGGCGCGGCAGCCGGACTGGCTATAGGCATCCTCGCAGCGTTGATTATCGTGCAACGCGCCGAAAAAGAAGAGACACAACCCCAGCTTAACGCCGGGGATGGTGTCAAAATCGGTCTCGGTGTGCTGGGCGTGTTGCGCCTCATCTCCGATATGATTACCCGGCGCTAATCCGCGGGGGGTTGATTCCAAATCCAGGGGGAACAAATCTTGTATTCAACCCGCTCATTTATGCCCACCGCTCACCTGAATCGCTATCTGGTAGCCGGATCCCTCAAACAGGAAACGATCCTACCCTATAACCGCCCTCCAATTCTAAACCAACTGGGGGGCAGTTTGTTGTACGCGGCTTCTGGCATTGGTCTGTGGGATACGGGCATCAGTCTCCTCAGCCGGATTGGTGTCAATTTTCCCGCCGAATGGTTGGCCCGCCTCTCCACTTTGGGTTGGGATATCTCGGGAATCAAACAACTTAGCGAAACCTTGGAGCATCGCTCATTTACTGCTTACGAGGATATAGAGACACTCTCCACATCCACTCCTCTAGAACTTTTCTCCGCAGCCGGATTGCCATTTCCCAAGGATTTTATCGGGTTCCTCCCGCATTCCGAAAACCTCGATAGCCGTACCACTCCCACTCCCAGCACTTTGAAGGCCAGTGACGTCCCGGCGGATTATTTGGACGCCACGGCGGCGCATCTCTGTCCATTGGATTTTCTTTCCCATTCCCTCTTACCCCCGGTTCTGCGCCGCGGCAACCTGACCACGATTACCATCGAGCCAGGCTCCGCCTACATGCACCCCATCTTCTTCGACTCCATGAAGGACTTGTTGGGAGGAATTACGGCTTTCCTGCCTTCGGAGACCTGCGCACTCAACTTATTCCGCCAGCGGTCCACTGACCTGACGGAGATTTCCGAGCAATTGGCTGGCTGGGGCTGCGGAATTGTTGTCATTCAACGGGCAAACCGGGGCTGCCTGGTCTATGATCATCAATCCCACAGCCGCTGGATCATACCAGCTTATCCATCTCCAGTGGTGGATATTACCGGGGCCAGCGATTCCTTCTGCGGCGGCTTTCTGGCTGGCTACCGCCAAACCTATGATCCACTCGAAGCAGCCCTGTATGCGACAATATCTCGCTCATTTTGCGTCGAATCATCTAATCCAGCCTACAATCTGGGGGTGATGCCGCAATTGGCCCAGGCCCGCCTGGAATCACTCCGCGGGCTGGTTCGTAAACTCTAGGCTTGATCTTTCTGCAGCTTTGCCCTTCTGGCTTAATTCTTAATCCCCAAAATCCTCTTTATCTTGCGCTTCACATACAGGCGGATGATTTCCTTTCCAGCCGCAAATGCGCTCTCATAATCTACGCTGGCTAAACTATATTCCGCCAGTTGGTACTCATGCAGCAATATCCCCGCCGGCCCTTCGGCTTCAGGTATATGACCGATCAATAGTCCGATTCGTTCTCCAGCTGTCTTCCCTTCCTCCACCTTTTCCCCCATTCCAGCGAGAACCCGGTTGATCCAACTCATCGCCTGCAGCATCCGCTGACGGTCACGTCCGCTGGCCAATCCTCGCAGCCAGGTGGGCACCGGACGACCATGTTTTTTCAGGAAATTTTCCAAGCGCACCCACAGACTGCCCCCCTCTCCTTCGGGCATGAACCGTAAGAAGAAAATCGCCGGGATGGCAATCGCAAAAAAGATCACCAATAACCAGGCTAGCGTGGTGCCAATGGGAACATACTTCTGCCGCTCTCCTGGCGCCTTCGGGGTGAGGGTTCCTTCAGGCTCCGGCAATTCACCTCCATCCATGATGATCGGCGGCGGAAGGTTCGGTCCAAGCGGTTGATTTCCCGGCGAATTTCGCTCTTCCGGGAAATTACGTGCCGCCTGGGCAGTGGTTGGCTCAAATTCTACCCAGCCTGCGCCCACAAAATAAACTTCCGGCCAGGCATGGCTGTCTTTTCTCCGCACCGTAAAAGTGGAGGTTTCCTCATTGAATTCGCCGGCTGCGAACCCAACCGCCAGGCGGGCTGGAACTCCCACCGCCCGAAGCATGAGAACCTCAGCACTGGCATAGTAGTTACAAAAACCCTGCTGATAATCAAACAGGAACCATTCCATCACATCCGCCCCTGCCGGTGGACGCTCCATCTCCTCCGTGTAGGAGATGGTCCGCCGCAGAAAGTTGGTAATTTTCACCGCCTTTCCATAGGGGTCATCCTCTCCGGCGGTGACTTCTTCTGCAAGCGATTGAATGCGCTGCGAAAAGTCCTCCGGCAGCGCCAGGTATCGCTCTTGAATCCAATCCGGATATTCCTCACCCGATTCCTGCAATTGCTTCGCCGTAGGATCCGCAAGCCGCACCTGCATTCGGTAGGTTGCCCCGGCGCTCAACGGCGGTTCTGCTGCCAGCCCCAGGATATCCAGGTCATCGTTTTCGGCCGGGGCAGTCCGCACGCTCACCGGCACACTGAAGTTAAGCGGCGTCCCTGCAGCAACAATCGTACGGGATAATGGCAGTAACGAAGTGACATTCAAAGAAAGGGCAATTTGACTCTCGTAGGTTTCGCTGCTGATTCTCCAGTCGTTTGCCGGGTTGAGCAGTATATCCGCTTCAGAATTTCCCCACCCATCCCTGCCATAGCGGTCGTAGGTCATTGCCTTCCAATAGTAGCGGGTCTCCTGGGCGCGGGTTGTGTCCGGAACCTGGATCTGAAAAATCAGCTCATCCCCCGTTGCAGCGCGTTGCCCCAGCGTGATGCTGCTTCCATACAAGTCGCTCACCTTGACGACCGGGTTAGTCAAGCCGGCTACCGCATTGGAAAGCCTGTCCCGTACAACCCTCCAGGACTGGTCCCACCTTCTTTGAACCGGGCTGCCGGGGGTTAATCCCTGGATCACAATCGGCAAATTCCAGGCCCCCACAATGAGAACCAGGCTCAGGATCGCTGTCCATTTTGCCAGGTTCAGACCAGTCTCTGAATCCTCCATAACCGCATTTTGCTTCCATTTCTCCCGCAGCTTTAGCAAGAAGAGCCGCCCCAGCAGAAGCAAGAGCAACAGGAAGAAGAGCGCAGAATAGCGATTGCGGTGTTGCAGAAATGGGTGGTAATAATCCACCACAATCAACAAGATGGACAGCACCACGATCGGCCACCAGGGTTTCCCATAACGGGCCACCCGGTAGCCAGCCGTCATGGAGATTACCCACACCAGCAGACCCATTATAGCCAGGAATAAGAGTGGATCGGTGACCGGAATATTCCGAACAAAAAGGGTAAATGTATCTCCCAGTCGTTGAAATAACAGGCTCAACCGGCCGTTCCATTGCAGATCGTCGCCTATGATCATGCCCAGTTGCCAGAAAATAAAGAAAAGTGAATATGCAGCCCCCAACCAGAAGACCGTCCTGGGCCGGAATCTACTTGCCCCCAGCAGCAAACCCAGCGTCACACCTGCAACTGCCAGGATATCCAACATCCACAGGTTCGGAGACCAGTTGGTTACACTGAGGCGCGCGGCAGTCACACCCACCAGGAAAACAACCATCAACCCGGCTGGCCAATCCCACCAGCGTTTTATCTCGTTCATTGCAATCGAGTGTACAATAAATATCATTGGTTCGTCAATGATGGGGTTATTTCCAACCTTTAGCCCATCATCTCAACCCCGGCCTGCTACAGGAGATCTATCCAATGGACTTCATCACCCAGATTGACTTACCTGTTGTTCTCTTCCTGCAAAACCTCGGAGAATGGTTAAAGCAGCCCATGCTGGCCTTCACCTTCCTCGGGCAGGAACAGTTTTTTCTCGCCCTGCTGCCATTCCTCTACTGGTGCGTTGATGCCCGGCTCGGGATTCAAGTTGCCGTGATGACGGTCCTGAGCAACTTTGCCGTCACCACTCTCAAGCTGGCAATCCGCATGCCGCGCCCCTTCTGGGTGGATGCAAGGGTGCAGCCCTGGTCCGCGGAAACATCGTTTGGCATGCCCTCCGGTCACGCCACCTCTGCCGCCGCCATCTGGGGCACCCTGGCTGCGTTTCTTCGCCGTAAGTGGACAACCATCCTGATCATCCTCATCATTTTCTTCATTGGCATTTCCCGGGTCTATCTCGGCATGCATTTCTTGAGCCAGATACTTTTGGGCTGGCTATTGGGCAGCCTCCTTTTGCTGGTAATGATCCGGGTCACGCCGGCTGTGATGCGCTGGTTCTTGAAGTACTCCATCCCTGCCCAAATTGGCTGGGTTTTCCTGGGTTCCCTCCTGATCGTCGGTATTTATCTGGCTTTCTATCTCCCCACAGCGGGCTGGCAGGCTCCCCGCTTATGGTTGGACCTGGGCAGCCGCCCTCTGGCAGGCGAACCATTCGCCCCGATTGAATTGGACACCCCCTTTACGCTGGCTGGCACCTGGTTCGGCGGGCTGGGCGGTGCCGCCTGGTACTATCACCGGCACGGCTTGTTGGATACTTCTGGCACACCGCTGAAAAAAGCCCTCCGTTACCTTCTCGGTGTTGCCATTGTCATTGGGTTATGGTATGGCCTGGGAGCCGTTTTCCCCCGCACGCCCACCCTGGATGCGTATCTTCTCCGGTTCCTGCGCTACACGCTCATCGGTGCCTGGATGACGATTTTTGCCCCATGGGTCTTCAAAAAGCTGGGGTTGATGACCAGGAAACCGCAATTGGGATAGAATTTGACAACCATTTTGTTTATAATCAAATAAACTAAATCGAAAAGGAGAGCAGCTATGCGCTTTTGGGGTAAGTTTATGATCGGAGCATTTTTGGGCGGCATCTTTGGCGCCCTGGTGGGAATCCT
>CALESS010000278.1 GCA_937907495.1 uncultured Anaerolineaceae bacterium | reverse complement strand
CAGGTTGAGGATCAGTTCCTCCTCGATGCCCTCCCTGCCATCCGGCAGGGTAAAGGCCCGGCCGCAGCCCGGGAAGTAATCCAGCCCGGCAAAGGGCGGCGTGGCGCTTTCGCTGTTCAGCAGCAGGGTTTGATCCAGCCAGCGTAAACCGATGACATCCATGCTCAGTCCTCCCATTCCCAGGGAGTGTATGGGTTGGCCGCGCTGGTCTGCAGGCCTTGCCGGCGCACCATCTCCAGGCCGGCCTCAAAGCGCTCCATCTGCCATTGGGCCCACCCGAGCAGGGCTGTTCCCACCCCTGAATCCGGGCTGAACTGGCTGATGCGTTCCAGGGCGTGCGCCGCCACCGCCAGGCCGGCTGCCCCGCAGAGCAGTAAATCCCACTGGGCGGCAGGCAGAGTGCTGATCAGCGCACCATCCAGCCCGCCAATGCAAAAGCTGGCGCCGGCGGCCCGGTTATAACCACCCAGCGCCAGGCGCAGGCATTCCTCCAGGTGGCCTGCCGGCCAGATGTTTGCGGAAAGGTCGCTCAATTGCCCGGCCAGGCGGGCGTTCAATACCTCCAGATCGCTCATGGATCAGGCCTCCTGCCGGGCGCGGCGCAGCATGGCTTCCACATCCACCACCTCGCCGGCGAAGCGGTAAGCCAGGCGCAGCAACTCGGCGTCATCAATCAATTTGCGGTCGCGCAGGCCGCCGAGAGCCTCCATCACCTGCCCCAGGGCGGCTGCCAGGGTGGCATTATCCTTGTTGGAAAGGTCCGCCCCGCGCAGCACCAACGGCGCGGCGGCATCCAGGGCCGGGTCCACTTGCGCCCGCCGCTGCAGCACCGCCCGCAGCACATCCCCCAGCAGCCAGAGGAAGATGCGCTGGCGCTGTTCAAAGTGGCGGTAGGTGGGGCTGCCGGCGGCCTCGGCTGTGGTGCGGGTGGCGGATTCCGGCTCTGCGAGGAAGTGCAGCGGCACCCCGGCCCCGCTGGCGATCATCTTCTTGAGCGCCAGGCCATCCGCGCTGGCATCGGCGGATTCCAATTGCGGATTGATGACCGACCAGCTTTCGCTTTCATCGGTCACCAGGATGGAACCGCTGGAGGGTGGGTTGGCGGCCAGGGTGCGCTGGCGGGCGATGCGCTCGCTCTCCGAGGGGTAACGGCCCCGGACGATGTAAGCAAAGCTGTTGCGAAAGCGGTTAAGCCGGGCGCGATCCTCCAGCCAGTTGGAATAGCGGCTGAGCCAGCGCAAGACCGGCGCCAGGTCTGATTCGCCCCACTGCGCACCGGGCGGGCGGTTGATGGTGTAATGCAGCATGGACACGGCAAAGCCGCCTTCTTCTGTGAACGTGTCGTTCAGCGAATCGTAGGCGGGCAATTGGGCGGGGCCGCCCGGCGAAAATCCCGGCCCGGCCCGCAGATGAAAGACCTGCGGCTGTTCAATATCATTCGGACGGGCTTCGATCTTCTCCACATCCGCCGCCGGGATGGCCCGCACATAGCTCATCCCCGCCGTATCCGTTGCCAGCAGAATGAACAGGTTGCCGGTGCGGGTTAGTTCATCGCACCACTCATAGGCGCGCACGGGCATCCGGTTGAGCGGATGATGCCAGAAGCTCTGCAAAAATTCGGCAGCAGCCGGCAGGCGGCACTCGATCTCCACCCCGCCGCCCACCACGTACTGGGTGGTCAGCTCCACAATGCGCCGGGCCAGCGGATTGAGCCGCCAGGCCTCCAGCGCCTGCTCCAGGATCTGGCGGCGGTCTGCGGTATAGCGGTCGCGCGGGCTGGCATCCCAGGGTTGGGCAAGGACGGTAAAGCTGTTGTCATCCTCGCTTTGCGAAAAGCGCCCCCGCTGCACCCGCCGCGCCAGCCAGTCAAATGGTCGAAATGGCATGAAACACCTCCTTGAGCTTGGTAATGAGAGCCAGGCTGCTTATCAAAACCCGCGGTCCAAATCCGCCAGCGGATCGCGGCCGGGGATGAGCAGCGCCGGGCCGCGGCTGCCCCAGTTGAACCCTTCCAGCGCGCACACCAGCGCCGCCGAGAGCAGCAGGTCATCATGCACCAACCGGCCGCTCCCCGCATCCCGCGTGCCCTCTGGCACCCCCCAGCGCAGTTCCCGCCCCGGCCCGGGGGCAGCCTCGGCTTTGGCATAGCGCAATTGCTGAAAGAACATCTCTTGCTCCGCATCCGGCGGGTGACCCACCGGGCAGGCCCACTCCTGCCAGCGCCCGGCATCCACCAGCGCCAGGAAGCTCCAGCCGAGTCGGCTTTTGCTGGCCGCACTAAATACAAAGGGCGTCACCCGGCCCGGCAAGGCGCGCTCCAAAAAAGAGGCCAGGCCCGCGCCCAGCCCGGTGGCATCCACCACCACCTGCTGTGCCTGCCACAGGCGGGCCAGGGCGGTGATCTCCTCGTACAGGCGGGCCGGGGAAGCCCCCAGCCAGATGCGCCGGTCGAGTGCCCGGTAGCGCGGCGCCCGCAGCAGCGGGTCCCCCAGGGGGGCCAGGTCCACTTCCACCACTGTCAGGGCGGTGGCGTCCCGCCGGGGGGAGGGTTCGTCCGGGTTGCGCTCTTCGCCGCCCACATCCACCAGCAGGCAGTAGATGCCGCCGGAAGCCGGCGGGGTGCGCCGGCGGGGGTGGCTGCCCTGCAGGCTGGCCATCCGCGCCGCCGGGAACATCCCCTCCGTCTCGTCAATTTCCTCACTGAAGTATTGGGTGCGCACCATCGGGTGATCGCGCCCCAGGCGCGCCACCTGGTCGGCCACAAAGTGGGCGTAGGCCGGAACCTCGGCCATCACCTGGTCAGCCGTCAGCACAAAGGTACGGCGGATGCCATCCTGCTCTTCCAGGCGGCGGGCGGCCCGCAGTTCCCGCCCCAGCAGGGTG
>CALESS010000277.1 GCA_937907495.1 uncultured Anaerolineaceae bacterium | reverse complement strand
GCTACAATTTCCCCATTATGGAGGGAAGAGATGGATATTGTTTGTCTGGGTGAGATTTTGATTGACTTTTTCCCGGCGGAGTATGGCCGGCGGCTGGTGGATGTCAGCGCCTTTATCCCCCGCCCGGGCGGCGCCCCCGCCAACGTGGCTGTGGCCGCCCGCCGGCTGGGCAGCCAGGCTGCATTCATCGGCAAGGTGGGGCAGGATGCGTTCGGACACCTGCTGGCCCAAACCCTGGCCGCGGAAGGGGTGGATATCCACAGCCTGACGTTTGACCCCGCCACCCGTACCACCCTGGCCTTCATCGCCAAGCCGGATGCCGCCACCAGCGAGTATGTTTTTTACCGCAACCCCGGTGCAGATCTAAAACTCAGCATTCTTGACCTGGATTTTGACATGCTGCACACCTGCCGTGCCCTTCATATCGGCTCACTCAGCCTGGGGGATGAACCCGCGCGCGCCGCCACCCACGCCGCGGTGCAAATGGCTCACTCTGGCGGCGGGTTGGTTTCATTTGATGTCAATTACCGGCCCTCCCTCTGGCCTTCGGCCCACAAAGCCCTCGAACAGATTCGCACCATGCTTCCCCGCGTGGACCTGGTAAAAGTGAACGAAGATGAAGCCCTGCTGCTCACCGGTTCCAGCGATCCGCAAATTGCCGGGCCAGCCCTGCTTCAATCCGGCCCCACCCTGGCCATCCTGACGCAGGGCGCCCGGGGAAGCTACTTTTTCACCCGAGGCGTTACTGGCTACCTGCCCTCCTTTCAAGTTCAGGCGGTGGATGCAACCGGTTGCGGTGATTCCTTTATCGCCGGGCTGCTCAATCGCCTCACCCGCCAGCCGGATTGGCGCAGCCAGCTTAACCAATCGCATCTGACTCTGGCTTTTCGCTTTGCCAGTGCGGTTGGCGCCCTGACAGCCACCCGCCCCGGCGCCATCCCGGCCATGCCCGGCCTGGAGGAAGTGGAAAATTTCCTGGCCAGTCACCCAGCCTGATCCGGGCAGCACGCATCTTCCGCTCGCCTTATCCATGGCGAAAAAATATTCCCACCCGGCAGGTTCAGCGGGTGGGAATATTCATTTCAACAAAGTATGGCCGTCAGGTTAGTGGCCGCCGCCCCCGCCACCGCCGCCATTGCTGCCGCCGTTCGAGCCGCCATTGCTGCCGCCGTTCGAACCGCCGTTGGAATTGCTGCCGTTATTTCCGTTGTCATTGCCACCGCCATTGGCCGAACCGCCAATGCTGTTGCCGGTCCCACCGGGTTCCTCGGTGATCCACGGTCTGCCATTCTGACCGGGGTTTTCATCCGGAGGGGTTACCCCATCGCCGCCGCCGAAGCCAAAACCACCGCCGGCAGAGCCTGCCCCGTCCTCAGTCCAGGGGTTGCCACCGGTAAAATCTTCCTGGGTGCCAAACGAGAAGTGGAACTGGAACTGGAATTGCTGCTGTTGCTGCTGCTCCAGGAACAAAGGATCCTGGATGCCCTGCTGGGCATAATGCAGGCTATATTGCAGCATCGTCTGGGCCTGGGTCATGAACTGGTTCATCATTTGCTGGGTTTCACCCATATTTTGCATTTGGGTCTGGGTTTGCAGTTGGGCCTGGATCTGCTGCATTAATACCTGCTGATCCAACAACTCCTGGTAAACCAGGGCCAGGGCTTGCACGGCTTCGTCGGTGGTGTCCATCCCCGTGGAAAGCTGTAAAGCTTTCTCCACCTGGGCCTGGTAGCGGGAAGCCAGGGCTTGCTCGGGTGGCGTTCCGTTTTCCAGCATGGTCTTGATTTCGGTCATCCGCCGTTCGGCATACTGCAAGGCCAGGTCCAGGCGGGTTTCATCCGTACCGGCCAGGTCGTAGCGCAGGTCCTCGCTCCAGGTTTTCACGGAATACAAAGCGTCATCCGGCATGGCGGATTGAGCAGCCGCGACGGTGATCCCCCCCCCGCCGAGTGCCAGGGTCAAAATGGTGATGATGGTAACAATCGCTGTCAACATGGGTTTTCTTTCCTTTCTAGTTTGAAAGCTGGCCAATAGGTTGGCCTTCCACCCAGTATGACGCTGATTTGCTTCCGGAGATACGCTCTTGCGGGCAGCTTCCACCTGGTTTAAAAAGGCAGCCCGTCCGCTGGACGCCGCTTGGGCGGGGCGTTCGGCGGCCGGCAAGGCGCCCAGGCCTTTCTGCAAATTTTCATCCAACTCATCCTGAAAATGTAGGTTTTTCATAGCTCTTCCTCTGCAAACATTTTTCGCAAGGCGGTCAAACCGCGGTGCTGCAATGCTTTGGTGGCGCCCAAGGTTTTACCCATGGCTGCCGCAATTTCATCCAACTGCATTCCTTCGTAATAGCGCAGCATTACCACTTCTTGCTGCTCCGGCGGTAAGAGGCGCAGCGCCCGCCGGGTTCGCTCTGCCAGCAGCCGGTCTTCCACCTGGCTGGCGGGGCTTAGCTGATGATCCGGCATTTGATCGCCCAATTCTTCGGTGGGTGGCGGCTGCCGCCGGTAATAATCCGTGATCCAGTTATGTGCCACCCGGTAAAGATATGCCTTCAAATAATCCGTCGGCCCCTGCCCGTGCTGCAGGGCTTTTAAGAACCGGGAAAAAGTTTCCGAGACGCAATCCTCCGCCACGCATTCGTTCCCGAGCAGACGCATGGCATAGGCATAGATGGCCGGGCTGTAGCGGTCATAAACCGCAGCCAGGGTTTTTCCATCCAGCCGCCTTGCTCCGGCGAGTAATTGGCGTTCATCGGATTCATTCATCTCCTGCCTATTATGACGCAGATTCCCGCAAAGCGATACGCAATATTCCAACCTGGCTCGCAATGCGTGCATAAGACGAGCAGTTGAGGATGTTTCGCACTTCACAATTGAGA
>CALESS010000276.1 GCA_937907495.1 uncultured Anaerolineaceae bacterium | reverse complement strand
GAGGAAGGCATGTTGAACCGGGTGGAAGCAGCAGTTCGCGCCCATGACCCCTGCCTCTCCTGCTCCACGCATGCTGTGGGTCAAATGCCTATCCAAATCGAGATTCTTGATCCCGCTGGTGGATTGGTGCAAACCATCAGCCGCGGCGAATAAGACATCTTTTGCGGAAAACACTGCTTCTCGGCTACGGTAACCCGGACCGCCAGGACGACGGGATCGCCTGGCATCTCCTGGTTGCCGTAGCTCAACGAGTCAAATACCCTCTTCCCCAATCCTGGGAAGAGGGTTTGCAGGCTTCTCGGTCCCACCCGGATTTGGAACTTGATTTCTCCTTGCAACTGGTTCCGGAAATGGCTGAAAAAATCGCCGGGTTTGAGCGGGTTTGTTTTTTGGATGCTCATACCGGCCGGGTTCCTGAGGAAGTGCATTTCGAACCGATCTCCTCGCAATTGCAGAAATCTCCGTTTACTCACCACATGACCCCCGCTACCCTGGTATATTTAATTAATTCTCTGTATCACGTTCAACCGGAAGCTGCGCTCCTCTCCATTCGTGGCTATGAGTTTGGTTTTTCTCACGTGTTATCCCCGCAAACCCATCTCCTTCTTGAACCCGCTCAAGCTGTTCTATTTCGTTGGCTATACGAATAGTTTTGATTCTTCACTTCTACCTCTAATATTTAACTTAACTCGAAATGTTCCTTCCTCCATGAGGTAAGTACATCTCTCACGAGTGCCTCATAATATTGCTGGCTCGAATTTATCCTATTTTCATCTTATTGAATTATAATTTTGCCATGCATGAGCTTTCAGTCACTGAAAACATCCTCAACATCGCCACCTCCCATGCTCAAAAAGCTGGAGCAAAAACTGTGACGGATATCTATATCGTCATCGGCCGCCTTTCCAGCATCGTGGATGATTCGATCCAGTTCTACTGGGATATGATCAGCGAAAACACAATTTGCTTTGGGGCGAAGCTTCATTTTGAGCGCCGCCCGGCAGAAATTTTATGCCTGGATTGCAACCAGAAGTTTTCCCTCAACGCAGAGCTTAGCCCATGCCCTCACTGTAATAGCATGAGCTTGATGGTATTATCCGGCGAGGAGTTTTGGCTGGATAGCATTGAGATTGAAAAATAATCATTACCCCCAGGTGTTCAAGGAGATCCATGGAGTCACACCGCGTAACCGTCGTTGAGAAAATTTTCTCGGCAAATGACCAGGTAGCTTCCATCAATCGCCAGATGTTCGACCGGGCTGGTATTTTCACCATTAACATTATGGCCTCACCTGGCGCCGGGAAGACCAGCACCATTCTGCAGACCATCCGCGCGCTCCGCCCCGCCTTCCGCATCGGCGTAATAGAAGGAGATACCGCTCCCGTCACGATTGATGCCGACAAAGTCATTGCTGAAGGCATGCCCGCAGTACAAATCAACACCGGTGGCGATTGCCACCTGGATGCGCCGATGCTCCAGGCCGGCCTGGCTCAACTCCCTCTCGAACAACTGGACATCATCATCGTCGAAAACGTCGGCAACCTTATCTGCCCAGCCGCCTTCAACCTTGGAACCCATGCCAATGTTTTGATCGCCTCCGTTCCCGAAGGCGATGACAAGCCATACAAATATCCCGGCATTTATCGTGGGTTGGATGCTTTGATTCTCAACAAGATTGATCTCTTACCCTACGTCCCCTTCAACCAGGAATATTTCCGCCAGGGGGTCGAGGTACTCAACCCCGGGGTGGCTTTCTTCCCGCTCTCCTGCCAATCGGGAGAGGGCATTTCTGCATGGACGGATTGGCTGGCCGCGCGTGTGGCGGAGCAAAAACAACGAAAATGATCGAAACCAGAACCGGTTTGCGAATCCGGGCGGCTGGAATTGTTCAGGGAGTTGGCTTTCGCCCTTTTATTTATTCCCTGGCGCAAAAGTATTCTCTCACGGGTTGGGTGCGTAATTCCTCTGCCGGGGTTGAAATTGAAATCTTCGGCAATTCCGAATCGCTGGATGCCCTGTTCTCCGATATTCGCACCAACCCACCACCTCTCGCCAGGGTTCTCTCCCTCACGGGCGAGCAGATTCCTTATCAATTTTTTGCTGATTTTCAGATCGTCTCTTCTCATTCATCCGCCGGCGATTTTCTACCCATCTCGCCTGATATTTCCACCTGCCCGGACTGTTTGAAAGAATTAATGGATTCAACGGATCGCCGCTACCGCTATCCATTCATTAATTGCACCAATTGCGGGCCGCGCTTTACCATCGTCAAAGACATCCCCTATGATCGTCCGCTGACCACCATGTCTGGCTTTCCCCTCTGCCCGGATTGCTCAAAAGAATATCACGACCCGGCAAATCGGCGCTTCCACGCGCAACCCATTGCCTGCCCGAAATGTGGGCCACAGGTGAGCTTCGTGATAAATCAGCAGGTTCTCGAGGTTGGAGAAAATGCCATCCAAACAGCCCGCCGCTGGTTGAAAGATGGGAAAATCGTGGCGGTCAAGGGCCTGGGAGGGTATCTGCTGGCCTGTGATGCATCCAATCCGGCTGCCGTCCAAACCCTGCGTACCCGTAAGAAACGTTCGGATAAACCGTTTGCCTTAATGGCATTCGACCTCGCAAGTATTGAAAAACAGTGTTGGGTTTCTCCCGCAGAAGCAGCCTTACTGGACTCGACTGCGCATCCGGTTGTTATCCTGAACAAGAAATCCACCTCCTCAATTGCAGAGGATTGTGCACCTCATCAGCAAACCCTCGGGCTGATGCTTCCTTATACGCCCCTACATACGCTCCTCCTCGAGCCGGAAGCCGGTTTTCCGGAGGTGCTGGTGATGACCAGCGGAAACCTCTCAGAGGAACCGATCGCCTATGATGACGATGACGCCATGCAAAGGCTTTCCGGATTGGCGGATGCCTTTCTCACCCATAACCGTCCCATCCACATGCGCATGGATGACTCCGTTGCTGTCGTTTCAGCCAACTCGTTGTCCATCATCCGGCGGGCGCGTGGGTATGCTCCTTCTCCGCTGATTCTTCCCTATGAAATTCATCCCACTCTCGCCGTCGGCGCGGAGATTAAGAACACCTTTTGCCTCACCCGCAAAAACCAGGCTTATATCAGCCACCATATCGGCGACCTGGAAAATTTAGAAACCCTCACCTCCTTTGAAACAGGGATTGCACACTATCAGCGCCTCTTCCGTATCCAACCTGAAGTCATCGCCTGCGATATGCACCCCAATTATCTATCCACTCTCTATGCCAAAGAACGGGCCAAGCGGGAAGGAATTCCGCTGGTGGCAGTCCAACATCATCATGCCCATCTCGCTGCCTGCCTGGCGGATAACAGCATCCAGTATACGGA
>CALESS010000275.1 GCA_937907495.1 uncultured Anaerolineaceae bacterium | reverse complement strand
TCCGCCCAGGCCGTTGGAGAATGCAAAAACATCCTCATTCACGGAGCCGCCGGAGGTGTGGAAATCGTATAACAGGAAATCAGCCACTCCGGCAAACAAGGCTCGCTGGTGCAGCAGGGGGAAGATTTCACGCTGATGGCGATCCACCAGCCACGGATCCACCTGTTCATTCCATAAAGCACGGCGGAACTCCATGCCGTATTTTTCGCTATACCCTTCAATTTGGCCGTGGCCGAACATTGGCAAACCCGGCAGGGTTGCCATAAGCACACAAATGCCAAAGTATTTATCACCTTTGCCAAATTGCTCCACGGCGGTGCGTTCATCCGGGTTGTTCATGAAGTTGACGTAACGCTTGAGGATTTCCGGGTCAAATTCGAGCGTGTTGCGCATGACAAAGCGGTAATTGGCATTGTCTTCATTGCGCAGTAAGTTCATAAAAGCGGAATTATAGACACGGTGCATGCCGAGGGTGCGGACAAAATAACCTTCCATCATCCAGAAGGCTTCTGCAAGCAGCAGGGTGTCGGGGGCTTCAATGGCAGCCCGGTCTACCACTTCCCGCCAGAACTCGATGGGCATGAGGGCATCGAATTGCTCTTTGGTGAGGGCATGTTCGGCGCGGCTTGGAATGGCGCCGCCGCTGCCCGGTTCCGGGAACCACAGGCGCTGCACATGCCGCTTGGCAAGGGTCATGGCAGCATCAAAACGGATGATGGGGAAGCGCCGGGCGACATCCAGGATGGTCTGGATGACGGCTTCCCGCACCTGGGGATTGAGATAATTGAGTTGAGCGGTATCATTCCAGGGCATGGAAGTGCCGTCATTGCCATGGTAAATATAGGTGGCCTGACCGGTACGGTTATCCACCCGTTTGAAGACGACGGCAGCATCCGTTCGAGAATAATAGTGATCTTCGAGAAAAATGCCCACCTGGTCGTTGCAGGAAAGATTGGGGCCGTTGAAGGAGTAGGAAGGGAAAGGGCTATCATCCAGTGAGAGGAACCACTCCGGATGGTCCATCACCCAGGCGGAATCAATCCCCATGTGATTGGGCACCATATCGGAGGCCAGGCGGATGCCGCGCTGCCAGGCGCGATCGCGCAGGTTGCGGTAGGCTTCCTCGCCCCCCAGATCCCAGGCGATCTGGTAACCTGCCAGGGAGTAGGCAGAGGAGATGGCATCTGGATTACCGCAAAGCTTTTTGATCCGGGCAGAGGCCGGGCTGCGTTCCCAAAGACCGATCAACCAGAGGCCGGTAAACCCCCACTGAGCCAGCCGGGTCAATTCCTCATCCGGGATTTGATCCAGGCGGGTGATGGGCCGTTGGTATTTCTGGCTTAATTGATCCAACCAGACGTAAGTGTTCTTCGCCATCAATACCAGCCGGGGCATCCAATCCCGGTCCTCGCTGAAGCGCTCAGATTCGGTTTCACCCGCGCTGGTGCCGGCGCCGAAGATGGGGATTTCCACCACTCCCGGGCCGCCGCCGGTGAAGATGGGTTTGTTTTCCTCCTTGATGAAATCCAGGCTGCTGAGCAGGCGGTATAAATAGCGGCCCAATTGCTCGCTCCAGTGGGTGCGAACATATTCCAGTTGATCTTCGAGGGAGAAGGGATGCGCAATAGCGGGGGCGCGCAGCAGATCAATCAGGTTTTGGTGGGAGGGGCCAAATTTGGGTTGGGTTTCGAAGAAAGCGTAGAGATGGTTGAGGATGGGAATGTAAGCGGTTTCAGTCTGTAAATTGGAGTCGTCAAATAATTCTGAGAACTTGGATTGGGCAGGGTTCTTATTGGCGATCCACAGCATGAGCATTTCTTCCAAGGCAGTCAGGCGGTTGGAGATGCCGTTGGTTTCGCCATCCAGGTAATCGCTGATGGTCATTTCCCGGCGATAAACACTGACGGGTGGAAACTCAGACACAAATTGAGCCAGGGAGCGATTGATTTCAGCCTCATCCATCCGCTCTTCCAGCCATTCCAGGGCACTTTGCATCACGCCAGGGTTCTTCTGGAGGCGATATTGCTCGATCATGAGGTGGAGGATTTCATCCAGCAAACCCATCGCAT
>CALESS010000274.1 GCA_937907495.1 uncultured Anaerolineaceae bacterium | reverse complement strand
TTCGCGGGTGGCTTCTTCAATTTCTCCACGCAGGATGATATCTCCATGCCCCTGAACGATGTTTTCCAGGCCCATTTTGCCAATTTTCTTGATAGTGGAAATCATCACATCCATATTGCCATCCACGATGTAGGGCAGCGGCATAAAAGCATCTCCGGCAAATAAAACCCGGTCTTCCTCCACCAGGATCGAAATACCATCTGCACTATGTCCGGGTGTGTGGAAGAGGATCAGGTTCTTCTTGCCCACCTTGAGAGAAAGCTCACCCTCCCGGAAAACGAGGTGCGGCAGCACAATTTTCACCTGCTTGAAAATGGGGTTCTGCTTGCGGGCTACTTCCAACGAGCTATTCCCCCGCTCCTCCAAAATATCCCGGCAGATGGCATGTGCCACCACGGTCGCCCCGGGGAAGAAACTGTTTCCCCAGGAATGATCGGCATGATAATGGGTATTAATCACATACCGCACCGGGACTGCCAACTCTTCCTCAATGAAGGCGCGCATCGCCAGCGTTTCATCTGGCGTTGCCAGGGTATCCACAACCACGGCCCATTGCGGCCCGGTGATCACACCTGCCGTTACCTGTGCATAAACCTCACTCTGAAACCAGTATACATTTTCTGAGACGCGTTCGCGATGCATAAATCACCTGATATAAAATTGGATAATTTTGTTTTTTGGTGCTGGAACGGTATAGTAATAGCATAAAACCAATCTTTTGTCAAAAATTACTCGTTTTTATCCGCCCATGGAACCTTGTACGCCGGGTCGCCGAACAACAAAAAGGTTTGAGTCACATCCAGTGCTTGCGGGGAATCCGCCATCCTCTTCCAGACATTGAGTAGCATATCCCCCACCCGGCCAAATTCAGCTTGTTGCAAAGTGAGTAACCAATTTTCCATCAACGGCCACTGATCTGCCGGCAAGGTGAGGCTGGTCGGCCCCATGACCACCGGCACCCCTGCCCGCAGAAATTCTTCTGAAAGCGAGGTCTGATCCGGTGCCACAAAATGGCCGCTCAAACAAGTGAATTGGAGGATCAGGACGGGGGGGATGCTCCAGTTGCGGGCAAAAATATCACCATTCATCAACGGTGGGTTCGCCCAGGCCGTCAGGCTGCCATGCCCAATGTACATTAGCACCGGGTAATCTCCCCGGGTGGGCAGGGAATTGGATTGGAAATCGAGCGACACCTTCAGGCTTGCCCCGGTTTGCGGTTGGATAAGCCTTTCCATAACCCCCTGCGTTTGCGCAAAATCCGCCTCGGAGGGATCCACGAGGCCCAAGATATGGAGATTTTCGCTGCGATTTCGATCTTCACCGATCGTAGAATTCAATACCCCGGCCAACTCCTGCCGGTTATTGACCGGCCAGCGGCCAACCGCCAGGGCTGGTTGTCCATTTTCATCCAGCGCAAATGGATAATCGCTCACCGTCTCCCCGCCAAAGGGTGTGTTGACAAAAAAGGCTGGAAGGTAAGT
>CALESS010000273.1 GCA_937907495.1 uncultured Anaerolineaceae bacterium | reverse complement strand
TTTTTGCTTCCTCCCTGGGGATGGACGGTCGGGATACAAGTACACCGACCGGGGCGGACGCACCCCGGTCGGTGTAAAAATGGATGACCAAAGACGAACGGTTCGGAGAAGCCCCTGCCCCTGCTGATGGGCGGTAAGCCCTCTAGCGCATCTTCACCCGCAATTTGAAATCGGGCGTGGGAGCGGGGGTGGGGGCAGTGCGGGTGCGGAGAATGTAACCCGCCGGCTCCATCTGCAAATCCGCGAAGTGCAACAGCGAGGCGATGGTGACCATGATCTGCACTTCTGCCAATCCGGCGCCCAGGCAGGTGTGGGCCCCCAGGCTGAAAGGTGCAAACCCGCCCTGGATTTTGTTTTCATTGCGCGGCGCCAGGTAGCGGTCAATATCGAAGCGATAGGGGTCGGGGTGCAGCTCGGGGATGAAGTGGGCAACCGTGGTGCCGATGAAGATGCGCCCGCCCGCATCCACGCGGTGACCGGCGAACTCAAAAGGCCTGGTGACCGTGCGCTGAACCGCCGGGGCAATCGGATAGCGGCGCAGCGTTTCCAGGAACACGCGTTGGAGCACATCCAGCGCCCGCACTCTGGCCGGGGTCACACCCTCGCCTGTAAACAAGGCATCCGCCTCGGCCTGCACCCGCTGACGCAAATCCGGGTCGGCAAACAGGGCATACAGAAGAAAGGCTGCGGTACTGGCGGCGGTATCCAACCCGGCGATGTACGGTCCGAGGGCAAAGGGCATCAGGTCCTGCGGGGTCACCACGGAACCTTCCTCGGCTGCCGCCAGGGCATCATCCATCAGGTTGGCCGGGCGATCCACCGGCGGGTGGGCGCGGTGCCAGTCCAGGATGCGATTACCCAACTCAAAGGAGCGTTGTCTGGCCCGTTTATAGCCCGGCAGGGCCGCCAGCAAGCCCGGCCGCTGGCGGGTAACGTGCACCAGCAAAGCCGTGCGGACAAACTTGACGACATCCTGCACATATTCTCCGGGGGCGGTTCCGGCGATGATGGTGCCGAGCTGCTCGGTGATCACCCCCTGCAGCCAGGGGTAGACGGAGAGGGCCTTTCCAGCCGGGAAATCCGCAGCCGCCCGCCGGGCAATTTCCACCACCTTATCCAGGTGGGCCTCAATGGTGGAGCGGCTGTAACCGCGCTTCTGCAATTGACGCAGGCGGGTATGCACCTCCCCATCCGAGGAAATGAGAGTGGTTTTAGCCCCCAGCTCGCGGTCCATATCCTGCCAGAACTCTTTGGAGCGGAAGTGATCGTTGCCCTCGCGGGCCATGAACAGGTTGGCCTGCTGTCCGGCGATGATGGTGAAGGTCTCCCCGGGGATACGGATGCGGAAAATGGGACCCATGCGCTCATACTGCTGAATTAAAAATCCCAGCACATCGGTGTACATGGGGATGGCACTGCCAATAATCGGCAATCCGGGAACCAGCGGCGGCAGCGGGGCATTGCTCGGCCCGCTTTTCCAGTTAATCTCGGTTGAGGTGGGGGTCATCAGGGTATCCTTTGGTTGAGCACCACCGGCACGGATGCACCGGTGCTGCCTGGTGGTGAAATAAGTCTTTTCACTCATTGTACAACGGAAGGGATTGAATCCGCCAATCCGTCCTCACCCCAACCTTGGACAGGTCAGTCCCAACCCCTCCGGAAGGGCAGATACATCAGGCAGTTAAGCAGGCGCCGCGCCAGGAGGCAACCGCAGCAGGCTGCGCATTTCCTGTAAAGCTGCTTCCAGGCTCCAGGCCGGTTGCCACTGTAAAACCTGGCGCGCTTTTTGGTTGTTCATCCAGCGTATCTCCCCCATTTCCAACGCTTGCTCCCCTGCCACCAGCTTGCCTTCGTTTTCAAATACCCGGTTCACCAGGCGGGCAAGCTCCAGGATGGAGATGGGCGCCCCGGAGCCGATGTTGAAGATCCCGCTCTCCTGCGGATGCTGTAACGCCAGCCGAATGGCGGCAGCGGCATCCCGCACATACAGATACTCGCGGCCATCGGCGCCGGTGGAATACACCTGCAAGACCTTGCCTGCATTGGCAGCCTGCACAAAAGTCATTAATGCATAAGCCGTCCGCTCCCCCAGGCCTGCCAGTTGGGACATGCGGAGAGATTTGATCTTCATCCCGCCCCGTGCCTCGTATTCCACTGCCAGTTGCTCCATATCCAGCTTGGATTGACCGTACGCGCCTTCCGGCTGTGGGATCATTTCTTCCGTCCACGGCCAGGGACGGGCCTTGCCGTACACCGCCCGGCTCGAAAGCAGAACCAGGTTTGAAATCCCCACCTGGTAACAGGCCTCCAGCACGGCCGCGCTCAGGGTACGGTTGGTTTCAAAGGCGGCGGCGGGTATGCCGGGGTGCGGGCGGATGGCCGCCAGGTGAACCAGGGCATCCGCTCCCGCCAGGGCTTTACACAAATCGGGGGTGGCATAATCCGTCTGGCGGCAGACGGCCTGGCGGCCCAGCCACTCCAACCGGGCGGGCGCCGCCTGGCGGGTGAGCAAGGTAAGCTCATGCTCCCCGGCCATTTCGGCCACCAACCAGCGACCCACAAAGCCCATCCCCCCGGTGACGATGATTTTCATGGGGCTGGATATGCAAAGAGGGAGTAGCCCACTTTTTCCAGCAGGCCGTTGACGGGGCGCACCACCTCGCCTGGCAGATAATAATCTTCATGATAGTAGGCACCAGAGGGCAGAGGGGTGGGGATGACCGCCTGCCCGGGTGGTTGGCAATGGAAAACCAGCCTGCCCGCTCCAGACCGGGTGGGAGTAAATTGCCCGGCGCCAGGGGCATCCCCGCATAGATGCCGGAAGGTCATTTGCAATAAATTCACACCACTCACCAGCTCGATCAGGCGCCACAGGTGGCAGCCATCCAGGCGAGGCGCAGCCTCCACCAGGTAGGGTTGTCCCTGCCAAACTTTTAGTTGGAAGTAAACCGGCCCGTTGAAAATCTGCAATTGGCGGCAGGCATCCCCGGTTAACTGGAGGATGCGTTCCGGGGTGATGGCATCCGGCAGGCCGGCCGGCAGGTGATGGCTATGGACAATGCCCGCAGTATACTGCGGCCAGGTATGCCGCTCACTGATGGCCTGGAAGACCACCTGCCCATCCACCAGGTACAGGTTAACAGAGACTTCCGGCCCGGGAATGAACTCCTCCAGGATGATGCGCTTTTCCAGCGAGAAGCGCAATGCCGCCTGGAAAGCCTCCGGAAGCATATCGCCGGAATCAAGCCTGGTGACGCCGCGCCCGCCCTGCGAATCAGCGGGTTTGAGCATCAACGGGTATTCCAGCCGCACCTCATCCCCGGCCGCGGACAGCACTTGATAGCGCAGGTTGCCAGGGAATTGTGGCCCGAGGGCAGCCCGCAGCCTGGGCTTGGAATGGCAGGTTTCTGCGGTGTGCGAAGAGACGAAGGCAGGCAGGCCCAGCGCCTCACTCACCCGGCAGGCTGTGGGGAGGGCGAGATCCGAGCCAACGGAATAGATAAAATCCACCTGGTTGGCTTCCGCATATTGCAGAATGGAGCGATCATCAGCAATATCCAGCCGGATGGTGCGGTCGGCGGCCTGCGCGGCCGGGCCGCTGCCGGTATTGGAGCAGGTGTGGATTTCCAACCCGAGTTCATGGCAGGCATCCACTGCATCTTTTTGGACGCTGCTGGTTCCAAGAATGAGAATACGTTTCACTGGGTGTTTTTTTCCAACGATCCGGGATGAGGGGTACAATGCGTCAAGCACCGGGCATTATTATAGTCCGAAAGCGGGGAATGGAAAAGTTGCGGGAATGGCGGGGGCAGAGCGGCTGGCACCAGCCCTTGCGTTTTGGATCATACGAAAAACA